>JAKSOJ010000043.1 GCA_024405645.1 Phascolarctobacterium sp.
CATCTCTTCTTTTAAGAAAGGATAATTCTTATCATCATCGATTAAATCAATGAACTCCTCCTTATCCACTGCCCTACAAAGATTGGACCAGAACTTTTTCTCCAAGCAACCCACGGACACATAACGACCGTCCTTGGTTTCATAAATATTATAGTTAGGATTTGTACCTGTCAGCCAGTTATTGCCACGTTCTGCAACAAAGCCACTGCCAAAATAAAGATTTGCAACACCGGGCATAAGCGTCATGGAGGTGTTGTACAAATTAACATCTATCTCTTGACCTTCGCCAGTAGCCTGAGCATGACGCAGCGCAATCATAATGCTCATACCAGCCATATAGGACGCAGTCATATCAGCCATTAATACGCCAGGAATAGCAGGCTTTTCCTCGCCACTCATAGCAGTCACGCCTGCAAGACTTACATAGCCAATGTCGTGGTCAGCTTGCTTAGCAAGAGGTCCCTTAGTGCCATAACCAGTCAATGAACAGTAAACAATCTTAGGATTAATCTTGCTAGCATTTTCGTAGTCTACGCCCAGCTTTTTCAGAACGCCAGGGCGATAACTTTCCACAACAACATCTGCAGTTTTAACCAATTCTAAAAATTGTTGCTTACCCTCTTCGGTTTTCAAATCAATGACCACAGATTTTTTGTTGCGATTTACAATCAAAAACCAGTAAGACAAATCACCGATAAATGGCGGAAAGGTTCGAGAATAATCGCCCTTACCAGGTTCTTCGATTTTGATAACCTCTGCGCCAAAATCGGCCAGAATAGAAGTGCAATAAGGTCCTGGCAAAAGTCTGGACATATCAAGCACGCGAATACCTTCTAAGGCTAACATAAAATCATCTCCATTTATACTACTTGGAAAATATAGAATTTCAAATAATTGGTTTCAGGAACGTTCCAAAGAATTGGATGATCAGGACCTTGTTGACGCGCTTCAATTTGACGCAAAGAAACATTGGCATCTTTGGCAGCTTCATGAAGCATCTCGACAAAAAGATCTTCCTTCATAAAATGAGAACAAGAACAGGTTGCCAAATAACCACCACGAGGCAAAAGCTTCATAGCCTTCAAATTGATTTCCTTGTACCCACGAATTGCATTTTTAACAGTGGAACCAGATTTGGTAAAGGCAGGAGGATCAAGAATAATGAAATCGTAGTCCTTATTCTTCTCGTTCACAAGCTTGCTCAGAAGGTCGAAAACATTGTCCTCCAGACCTTTCATGACATTGTCTACGCCATTGATTTTGGCATTATGGTCGGCCATACGCACAGCTTCGGCAGAAATATCGACAGCGGTAACTTTTACAGCTCCGCCCTTGGCAGCATTCAAAGCGAAGGAGCCTGTATGGGTAAAGCAGTCCAAAACATGGCGACCGCGGGCAATCTTGCGAATTGCTTGGCGATTGTATTTTTGATCTAGGAAGAAACCTGTTTTTTGACCGTTTTCAACATCAACAGTATAGTTTATGCCATTTTCCACGATTTGTGTAGTAACATCTGTGGTTGGCGGAATAAGGTCGCTTGCAAACCAACCTTTTCCCTCTTCCATGCCTTCTAGACGACGGATTTTAACGTCATTACGTTCAAAAAGGCCACGCACAGGAATTCCCATCTCTTTAAGAATTTTAATGAGAAGCTCAAAGAGCATTCTCTTGCGCAGTTCAGTGCCCAAGCTCAAGGTTTGGGTTACAATTAAATCGTTGAACAAATCAACGGTAAGACCAGGGAATTGGTCTGCTTCGCCAAAAATTAAACGGCAGCATTTGAAGTCTTCAGGGCCCATAACAGTCATACGATAATCTAATGCATAACGCAAACGACGTTCCCAAAA
Organism: Phascolarctobacterium sp.; assembly: GCA_024405645.1. Taxonomy (GTDB): domain Bacteria; phylum Bacillota; class Negativicutes; order Acidaminococcales; family Acidaminococcaceae; genus Phascolarctobacterium_A. The sequence goes on from JAKSOJ010000043.1 coordinate 1,848, forward strand.
AACTTCATCGAATTTATCGTTAGTATTGGTGGAAATAATACGCACGCGAATCTTGGAAATGTCATTAACAAAACCAGTACCAAGATACTTGCCCTTGCTGGTCACAACATCAACCAAATCGCCATTTGTATATTCACCCTCAACCTTGGTTACCTCTTCACCAAACACCCAAGGATGCCCATTACGAGCAGCTCTTTCCCCTTTCGGTGTTATAAAAAATCTAGCATAAGGACGCATAGCATACCTCCAAATTTGTAGTAAGTCTCTTCATAATGTAAGTATAGCATAAAAATGCTGAATTATGAATGGCGAAGGCGGAATAAGTGCTGAGTTATGCAAAGATTTAGTTTGACCATTAAATATCAAAAACGCGAAGGAATCGTCTTTACACATCAACAAACATCACAAACCGCAAAGATTTGGTTTAGACGAGGCGGAAGGAAAAAAGGGTATGGGGACAGTACTAAAACGTACGGACCCATACCCTTTTTGACGACAACGAAGTATTAACCAAATATCTGCGGTTTGAGCAATTAGAAGGCAGCGACTACAGCACCTTTATATTTCTCTTCAATAAATTTCTTAACTTCAGGAGATTGGAGAGCCTTCATCAATTTAACGATTTCAGGTCTGGTTTCATCGCCTTTACGAACTGCAACGATGTTAACATAAGGAGATTTGCTGTCTTCGAGAACAAGAGAATCTTTAACCGGATTCAGTTTAGCTTCCATAGCGAAGTTAGAGTTGATTACAGAAACATCGGTATCATCCAAGGAACGAGGCAGAAGAGCTGCTTCAATTTCAACAATCTTCAATTTCTTGTCATTACCAGTGATATCGCCAACAGTTGCTTTAATGCCAACGCCATCTTTCAATTTGATGAGTTTAGCAGTTTGCAGGAGTGCAAGTGCACGACCGCAGTTGGAAGGATCGTTAGGAACGGAAATCTTTGCGCCTTCAGGAACGTCTGCAATGTTTTTAATCTTTTTGGAATAGATACCCATAGGTTCGATATGAACGCCACCAGCGGATACCAACGGAAGTTTACGTTCGGAAGCGAAGCTTTCAAGATAAGGAATGTGTTGGAAATAGTTTGCATCCAATTCTTTATCGTTCAAGGACAGGTTCGGTTTTACATAATCAGAGAATTCCATTATTTCCAGGTTAACGCCTTGTTTAGCAAGAACAGGTTTAACTTGAGCAAGAACTTCTGCATGGGGAACAGCAGTAGCACCTACTTTAATGGTAACGTTTTTGTTTTCAGCTTTCTTTTGTTCACCGCCGCCACAACCAGCGATAAGGGATGCAGATACAGCCAAGGTTAATAATGCGATAGATAATTTTTTCATGATTTCTTCCTCCTAAATATATACATTAATGAGTTTATGTGCTGGCAAATAAAAAAACTTTCGCCAATGCACATTTTTTAGTGCAAAGGGACGAAAGCGCCGTGGTACCACCCTTTTTCGTATGAGCCTCACAACTCATACCTCTCGAGTACGCGGGATAAACCTTTAATACTCCAGTGCTATAACGGGCACACCCGAGTGACCTAAACATTTCTGATTCAGCCAACTAGCTCCAAGACCATCTTCAGCTAAACTCATCGCTCCCTCTTACACCAACCAAGGGCTCTCTATGCCGATTTATTAAGCCTACTCTTCTCTTCATCGCTGAAAGTTATTAACTTATGTGTCGTATTCTAAAACAATCAATTATGAATGTCAAACAAAAAACTAAAATTTTAAAAATTTTTATTTTCGCAAAGCATATTGTAAACTTTGTGACAATTAAACCCAAAAGGCATTATCTAAGTATGTATCCAAAAACTTGCAAGAATCACCTTTAAATATACTAACCCTAAAACCGCAAAGATTTGTGTTTAGACAAAAATGAAATTAAACCTAAAAGGAATAACCTAAGTACGTATCCAAAAACTTGCAAGAATCGCCTTTAGACGAGGCGGAAGGAAAAAAGGATATGGGGACAGTACTAAAATGTACGGACCCATATCCTTTTTGACGACAACGAAGTATAAAGCGATTATCGCAAGTTTTACTCTTTAGAGTATTTAGCAATGCCCACTTTATAAAAATCATTCCCCTCACAATCAATCGCCACAATCGCAGGGAAATCCTTAACTTCATAACGACGAATTGCTTCTGGACCAAGATCTTCATAAGCAATCATCTCTTCGCCCTTGATAGAACCAGCAATTACCGCAGCTGCACCACCAATAGCAACCATATAAACAGCTTTATGCTTAACACAAGCATCGATTACTTCTTGGCTACGCAGACCTTTGCCAATCATGCCACGCATGCCTTGTTCGATCATAGTCGGAGTATATTTGTCCATACGACCACTGGTAGTAGGACCTGCAGAACCAACAACTTCACCAGGCTTGGTAGGAGAAGGACCAACATAATAAATTACATTATCCTTTAAATCCAAAGGCAATTTTTCGCCTCGAGCGAGAGCTTCGGTCAAGCGTTTGTGAGCAGCATCACGAGCAGTATAAATATAACCACTAATGCGTACTACATCACCAGCCTTTAAGGATTTTACAGTTGCTTCATCCTGGGGAGCATTAATATATTTGATAGCAGTTTGTTCACTCATAATGTTCCTCCTTAAATCATCATTTCCGCACGACGAGCTTGATGGCAATTCAGATTAACTGCGCAGGGCATACCGCCGATATGAGTATTTGCAAATTCAATATTAACAGCCAAAGCAGTGGTTCTTCCGCCCAGACCAGAAGGTCCAACGCCAGTCTTATTAACCAACTCCAAAAGTTCTTCTTCCAAAGCTGCGTAACGAGGATCAGCATTGTGCTCACCAATATTGCGAGCCAAAGCCTTCTTGGCAAGAATTGCGCAAAGCTCCATATTGCCGCCTACGCCAATGCCAACAGTTACAGGAGGACATGGATTAGGACCAGCGCTACGAACGGTATCAACAACAAATTTTTTGATTCCCTCTACACCATCAGCGGGCTTGAGCATTTTTAATGCGCCCATGTTTTCACTGCCACAGCCTTTAGGAATGACGATTAAATTAACCTTATCCCCAGGAACAATTTTGGTATGAATAATTGCAGGAGTATTATCGCCACTATTTTTACGAGTGAAAATAGGGTCGCCAACGGAGGATTTACGAAGATAGCCTTCGGTATAGCCTTTAGCAACACCCGCATTAATAGCAGTTTCTAAATCTCCACCTACGAAATGAACATCTTGTCCGATTTCGATGAAAACAACTAACAGACCAGTATCTTGGCAAAGGGGTACAACTTTTCTTTCCGCTAATTCGTAATTTGCCACCAAGGTACTAAGAATTTCTCTACCCAATGGAGACTCTTCAGTTTTTATAGCTTCTTGGATTTTGTCGCGCACTCCTTGGGGAAGAAAGCAACAAGAATCAATACAAAGCTTTGCTACAGCTGTAGTAATTTCAGAGACATTAATTTCGCGCATGCAAATACACCTCTCTTGTAATTTTATTTTTTAGCATATAGTTATAATTTATAAAACTCTACCTTAGGTTTTTCACCTGCTTGCAGAGTCAAAATCGCATAACTCGGCTCAGAACCCCCTCGAGGTCTTGAAGGACTACCTGGGTTAATGAGAAGATTATCACCATAATATTCGCACATAGGAATATGCGTGTGTCCATATACGCAAATATCTTGATCCAGTTGCTTAGCCCAAAAGCCCATGGAGCTTTTCGCGTCAAACTCAATATAACGATGGCCATGTGTTAGCCACAGTTTAAACCCTTCTAATTCCAAGAATTCATCTAGCTTTACTTCATCACTTTTAGGGTCAGTGTTTCCTTGAACAGCAATGACCTTAACACCAGTTAACTGTTCTAGAACATTCGCTTCTTGATAGTGATCTCCGGCATGAAGCCACATCTCCACAGGAGGAGCTTCATGAACAATTCTTCGAAGCACTTGAATATTACTGTGGGTATCACTAATGAGTCCTATTCTCATTTCTTTTTGCTCCAAAGAGCAACTAATTTACGGATAGCTTTGCCGCGATGGGAAATCTTGTTCTTTTCTTGCATGGTAGCTTCTCCCATACCTTTATGAAGCTCAGTGCTCCAGAAAATTGGATCATAGCCAAAGCCTAATTCACCCAAGGGTTCATGTAGAAGCATGCCTTCGCAAATTCCATCTACCTCATGCAAAACCTTGCCTTTTTCATCAACAACGCAAAGAGCGCAACGGAAACGGCAAACACGTTTAACCTGGAATTTCATGTTGTACAAAAGCAAATCGATATTTTCCTGGTCAGTTGCTTTCTCGCCTGCATATCTAGCAGAACGAACACCAGGTGCACCCTCTAACGCTTGTACTTCAAGTCCAGAATCGTCCGCAATGCACGGAAGTCCAAGTTTAGAAGAATAGTACATTGCTTTCAAGCGAGCATTTGCAGCAAAGGTGCGACCATTTTCTACAGGCTCTTCAACTTCAGGGAAATCTGCCAAGCATTTGATTTCTACAGGAATTTCCTTCATAAGTTCTTTAAATTCTAAAAGTTTACCTTGATTTTTAGTTGCTATTACAAGCTCTTTAATCATATCTTCCTTTCTTAAAGGGATTCTATTATCCCAGTAGCAATATCTTGAACAAGAACGTATTGCCAACGTCCTGATTTTTTCTCTATCCAAGCCTCATCATAGGCCTTTCGTCTACAGTTAGGACAAATTTCCCGAGTCAGACAAACTACAAAAGCATTTTGGTCTCCAAAACGAGTATCCTCTGCCTCTGTGCCAATAGTAAAGTAGCTTCGACATTGTTTACAATAATGCACTACTTCCTGCTGACTTTCGCGAATACCTTCTTCATCATAATAGAGATGCTTATTTCTATGCCAAGCATCACCACATTTTGCAAGAAGCTCCTTACTTACTTTTTCTCTATTAAAATAGATATTTCCTGCTTCTTTAATTAATTGTTCTACTCTAGCATTACATCTAGGATCCTGCCCACGCAAAAGCGTTGTATCTGGCTCTACGACTTTGGAATAATCCATGTTAGCCATAGCAAGAATAATGCCCGTATTAACATAGGGCAAAGCTCCCTCTATGGAATAGCCTCCCTCGAGAACAGCAATGTCCGCTTTTAATTTATCAGCCAAACGAGCATAGCCCTGAGCTGTTATTTGCATGGAAGCAAGTGGGTCAGTAAAATGATTATCTTGTCCGGCAGAATTAATAATAATTTCCGGTTCGAAATCCTCTAAGATGTGACTGATAAGCTCATCATAAAGCTTATGCAAGCCCACATCACCAGTACCTGGTAAAAGGGGCAAATTAATATTTGTTCCCCAAGCAAGCGGACTTCCTGCTTCATCCGTAAAACCTGTGCCAGGATAAAGTGTGCGTCCATCTTGATGGAAAGAAATATATAAAGTATTGGGGTCATGGTAAAAAATATTTTCTGTTCCATCTCCATGATGTACGTCCGTATCCACTATGGCAATTTTCTTAAAGCCATAAGTAGAACGCAAATATTCAACCATGATTGCTTCTACATTTATGGTGCAGAAGCCACGAATGCCATGCACTATACGCATAGCGTGATGTCCAGGAGGACGAACAAGAGCAAAAGCTCGCTTAACCTCGCCTCTAGCAACTGCATCAGCAGCAACTAAGCATCCACCAGCACTGGTTAGATGAGCAGGGGTTAAAATTTTATCGATGGAAGGAACGCCAACGTTGGCTCTCTGAATATCTTTAATGGTTGCCAATCTAGGGCGATACTCTTGGATTTCAGGAGCATCCAAAAGTCCTTCTTCTTCCAATTGATCACGAGTATATAATAGACGTTCCTGCCTTTCAGGATGTCCAGGGCTAATCATCCAGTCAAAAGCCGGGAAGAAAACGAGTCCTAAATTTTTCTTAGTCATCGAAGCTTACCTCCCTACCCTCAACCTTATGAAGAATGCCAGGCTTTAACTGCATTCTCAGAGAGATGATGTCCCCACTTTCATAATAGTCGTGAATTGTATAGAAATGCTCATAGGAAATTAATTCTGTTTCACGGTCTGGCAATTTCCAATCCTTGGTAGCATCTAACAAGAATTTTCTTACAATGCCAATAGCAATGTCTTTGTCAAAACCAGATGGAAGACGTGTTTTCTTTCCTTCCTCAGGAATGATGTAAAAACCATCACTTGTATCTGTACGGAAGCCCGCGCTCATGGTTGGACGAGCCACTGCCGCACCTATGGCATTAGCTACAACTGCACCCTGAGGTATGCTTACCGTAAGCTGCATGGCTTCTCCCACGGCCTTTACGAGACCGAGAGAGCCTCCACCAACGCCAATTAAAAGTTCAGGCTCAAAAACATGCTCATGAACTATATCATCCACAGTGTAAACGGGTTGCTTGGCGTATTCCTGCAGCATTTCTTTAATTGTAGCAGATATTTTCCCTACGGCTGCAGCAATAATTTTCTTCGCTTCTGCACAAACATCTTCACCAAAGGATTTGAGAGCAGCCTCCGCTTTTGCCTTATCACCAAAGCTAACATATCCTGCAATAATTAACGCATCTGAAAGAGTTGC
>JAKSOJ010000044.1 GCA_024405645.1 Phascolarctobacterium sp.
TTGTAAACAGCCACGGACAAGGATTTTTTAGCCTCGTCCTGACCGATTACGTATTCATCTAAGATTGCTTTAATTTCTTGAGGCTTAGGTAAGCCTTGAACCTCAAAATCTTCCCCCGCAGCTTGTTTTTCAGCAATTTGGTCTTCTGCTAACATTTCATTGCAGAAACGAATGCAATCAGTACAAATTGCAACGCGAGGACCGGTGAACATTCTCTCCACCTGACTAGCAAACTTGCCGCAGAAGGAACAACGTTGTTCACCATTGAGATTTTCGTTATTACTCATTAACTATTCTCCTTATTTATCGGTTTTGCTACGAGTAATAACCTCGTCAATTAAACCATACTCTTTTGCTTGAGCACTGGTCATGTAGTTGTCACGTTCAGTATCATGTGCGATAGTTTCCACAGTTTGACCAGTATGTTTAGCCAAAACATGATTCATTTCTTCGCGGATACGCAGAATTTCACGAGCATGGATTTCGATATCTGTTGCTTGACCTTCTGCACCACCCAAAGGTTGGTGAATCATTACGCGGGAATTAGGCAGAGCGTAACGTTTGCCAGGTGCACCAGCTGCTAAGAGAACGGAAGCCATAGAAGCTGCCATACCCATGCAAATGGTAGACACATCTGGTTTAATGTATTGCATGGTATCGTAAATAGCCATACCGGAGGAGATAACACCACCGGGGCTATTGATGTAGAGATGAATGTCTTTATCAGGATCTTCAGATTCCAAGAACAGAAGCTGAGCGATAACTGCATTAGCCATCATGTCATCAATGGGGCCAGTTACGAATACAATACGATCTTTTAAAAGGCGAGAGTAAATATCATAAGAACGCTCGCCACGGCTAGACTGTTCAATGACAATAGGAACGTAATTCATAGTTCATGCACTCCTTCCTATTCACAGGGCAGCCAAAATTATTTTGCGCTGTCCAGAATTACATGAGCAGCTTTGCGGCGGAGGATGTTAGCCAGCAAGAGGCCCATGCTTCCGTTGTCACGGATGATTTTCTTAACTTCGTCTACAGAAGCACCATGTTGAGAGGAGATTGCTGCGATTTCAGCATCAACGTCTGCCATGTCAACTTGGATGTTTTCAGCTTTTGCAATAGCGTCGAGAACGAGGTCGGTCTTAACGTTTTCAACAGCTGCTTCTTTTTGGTTTTCGCGGATTTGTTCCATGGAGAGGCCAGTATATTTCATGTAGAGGTCCATGTTCATTTTACGGCTTTCCAGGCTCATTTTCATTTCGTCGATCATTTGGGTTACACGATCTTCGATCATGATTTCAGGAACTTCGAATTTTGCATTAGCTACAGCAAGGTCGATGAGAGCGCGTTCGTAAGCGTTCTTGGAGTTTTGGTCAGCGCTAGCTTGCATACGTTCTTTGTAGGAAGCACGGAGTTCTTCAACAGTTTTGAATTCGCTGTTAGCTGCAACATATTCGTCGTTGAGTTCAGGAAGAACTTTACGTTTAACGTCTTGTACGTTAACTTTGAAGTTAGCTTGTTTGCCAGCCAATTCTGCTGCAAAGTAGTCTTCAGGGAAGGTTACTTCAACATCAGTGGAGTCGCCTTTGGAGAGACCAACGAGTTGATCTTCGAAGCCAGGAATGAAGGTTTCACTGCCAACTTCCAGAGGATAGCCTTTGCCTTCGCCACCGGAGAACGGTTCACCGTCAACAGTGCCAGCAAAGTCGATGATAGCGAAGTCGCCTTTTTCGATTACAGCGCCTTCTTCAGCAACTACCATTTTAGCATTGCGGTTGAGCAATTCTTTAACTTGTTCTTCAACTTGTTCGTCGGAGATAACAACTTCTTCTTTGTCTACATGGAGGCCTTTGTATTCGCCCAATACCGGTTCGGGTTTGAGGATTACTTCAACGGTGATTTCCATGTCTTTGCCTTCTTCGAAAACAGTGTCGGTTACTTTCGGATCAGCAACGGGTTGGAGTTTTTCAGCTTCCAAAGCTTCGGTGTATGCTTTGTTAGCAGCAATTTCAAAAGCTTCAGCTTTGATGGTGTCTTTGCCATAATGCATTTCGATGATCATGCGAGGAGCTTTGCCTTTACGGAAGCCAGGAATGTTTACGCTGTTAGCAATTTTTGCAACTGCTTGTTTGAATGCAGCATTAACATCAGCAGCAGGAGCAGTAATTTTCAGGGCAGCGTTGTTTTCAACTCTTTCAACAGTTACGTTCATTTTAATAATGTCCTCCCTTAATATATTGGAAAAAAATATTTATATCGGATTAAATTGCCAGCTGGCAAAATAAATGTGCTGACACAAATCGCTCATAATAGCATATCACATAAAGTCATATTTTTCAAGGAAAATAAAAAGCCTGACAGAAAAATCTATCAGGCGATTATTTCATATGGAGCGGAAAACGAGATTCGAACTCGCGACCCCCTCCTTGGCAAGGAGGTGCTCTACCACTGAGCTATTTCCGCATTCGTTAGCAACGAAATATAGTATAATGTAAAACTCTCTCGTTGTCAATAACTTTTTTGAAAAATTTTAAGAAATTTTTAACCGAGTCCATTACATCTAGCAAGATCGTTGTAAATTAACTCCGCCAATTTAGGAATAAGCTTGTTATTTCCTGCACAGAGTTTCGTATCTGCAAGCAGGCCTTCAAGCTTCGCTTTATTGCAGAGCATACAACAACAGGGCATAATAATGTCCGCAATCATACTAGCAGCCGTAGCCATAAGCATGCCGTCCTCTAAAAGAGTGCCATCATCTGCCTTTGCCTTAAAAACAGCCATACGAGTATCAATTGCTCTCGCCAGATTTTTCTCCAAAACTCCCATAAGATTAACGCATGTTTTCGATGAAATCCTCGAAAGCATTGATAATAACAGGATGACCAACTACTTTAAGGTCACGGAGAATAGTGCCATAGGAATTGTAAGAGGTTTCAGCCAATTCCATATTAAGGCCTTCTTTTTTATATTCGTCCATCATTTTCAAAATGAAACGATTGATTTCGCCAGCAGCATTAACATTCAAAGGAATAATGCGTTCTTCTGCTTCATAGGGTTCAACAACTACTTTCCAACCACCAGGAATCGGCGGGAGACGAGTTGCTTTGATGTAGTAATTATCAGCAGAGAAACCTACATAACCATCCATTTTGTTATAAAGTTTTGCCTTTTGCAGAGGATAACCGTTTTTGTTACCCCATTTTACGATTTCGTCGCATACTTCATTATTATGAATAACACTAGAGAAAGTTGTTTCAGCTAAAGCCATGATATTTCCTCCTTATGAGTAATTAAATCTTATCCATTCTATTTTACTATTTTCATGCTTGTTTTTCAAGGATGGAAGGCTTTTATTTTTTGTTTCAAAACTAGAACTAAAACTCATAAGAATCGCTTCTGATTTTAAAATTTTGGAAGAATAACAAAAATCCAACCCCAAAACGCGAAAGAATTGTTTTTAGATGAGAGATTGGGATAAAACCTAGAGGGTATATGCGAAGTATCTATCCCTAAACGTTGAACAATCTTCAGAGACGGTTTTCCTAATAAACGAAAGCGGGGTATGGGGACAGTACTAAAACGTACGGACCCATACCCCGTTTGAGTTTTAACGCAGTATAAAACAATTATCTCGCGTTTTTAATTACTTTTCTTCGTACAATTCAATAAGAGCATCGTCTTTGATAATGAAAGCCAAGCGAACAGTATCGCTCAAAGCCTCTGGACCAAAAACTACGCGATCAGCATCAGCAATATAGGGATCAGCATTGTCAACTTTGTAAGCAACATGAGGAACCTTGGAAAGGATTTCGGGGAAACGTGTGCCTTCTTCAAATTTCAGGTATTCAATCTTGTAATCATAAGCATCAACAGATTCATTAACCCAAAATTTACCCCATTCGTTATAAACCATACCAGGTTTTTTATTCAATACAGGGATACCAATGTGCATATATTCAGCAGACATAGTTTTCTCCTTTCAATTACTTGTTGATTTCATTCAAATAGAATTCGTAAGCTTCTTTATCAGTGAATTTTTCATGGACAACCTTAGCAACAGCTTGGCACATTGCAATTGGATGTTCACTTTGGAAAATGTTGCGGCCCATATCAACACCGCGAGCACCGGATTGAATTGCTTGGTAAGCCATAGTCAAAGCTTCGTTTTCAGGCAACTTCTTGCCACCTGCAATTACAATTGGTACCGGGCAACCAGCAACAACCTTTTCGAAATCATCACAATAGTAGGTTTTAATAATGCTAGCACCAAGTTCTGCTAACAAGCGAGTTGCTAACAGGAAGTATTGAGTGGTACGAGCCATTTCTTTGCCAACAGCAGTTACGCCCATTACAGGCACGCCATAGCGATAGCCAGCATCACAAGCACGACAGAGAACCTCAAGAGAATCTCTTTCACCCTTTTGTGAGCCAACAAAGCATTGTACTGCAAGAGCAGAGGCATTCATGCGAAGAGCATCTTCCATATCAACGCCAAGACCAGAACCAGATGCCATATCATCGAACAAAACAGAAGCATCGTGAGTTGCGCGTAAGCATACAGCTTTATTGCTAGTAGGAGGAATAGCAGCGCGAATAGCGCCACGAGTACCCATCAGCACATCAGCATAATCAGCCAACGGAGCTATGGAGAGGTCAATACGTTCCAAGCCAGAAGTACAACCTACAATATAGCCATGGTCAAAAGCCAACATTACAGTATTACCAGATTTAGGATTGAAAATTCTGGATAAACGATTTTTCATACCCCAATCGGTATTGTTCATACCTTTTACAAAAAAACTATCTTGAACAACAGGAATATCTAAACCATAATCCCTTGCTCTTTTGTTTCCATCAGCATCAGCCATAATTTATATTACTCCTTGAAGAAAACCGGAGTGTGAACCGGGGTATTCCAAAGACGCATGGTTTCTTCGTCCCATTTAGCAAGGTTAAGTTGGAAACCAGCTTGTTCTTGAACAGTAAGGATTTCGCCAACCATGTTAGCAACAACTTCAATACCTTTGCTTTCAAGATATTTTACGCAATCTTTGTAGCAGATAAGCATTTCCATCATGGTAGTAGCACCAGAACCATTAACCATAACGAAGCATTTATCGCCAGCTGCGAGAGGAATATCTTTTACGAGAGCTTCAGCCATGATTTCGATGGTTTCTTTAGCAGTCTTCATAGGCATACGACCACCGCCGCCTTCGCCATGTTGGCCCATGCCGATTTCCATATCGATATCGCCAAGGTCGCCAAAGGGTGCGCCAGTTTGAGGATGGGTTGCGCATTTAGCAGCAACAGCGATAGTAGCCATGGAATCAGCATATTTTTGAGCGATTTCAGCACATTCATCAAGGGATTTGCCTTCACGAGCAGCTGCTGCAACGATATGGTACATGGGAACAGCACCAGCCAAGCCACGACGATTTTCGCCGTCAGAACGAGGAGCATTAGAAATGTCTTCTTGGGTTACAACTTTACGAACATTGAGGCCAGCTTTAGCAACCATTTTCATAACCATATTACCGCAAAGCATATCGCCAGCATGATTCAGAACGAGGAGCAGAACGCCGTGGCCTTTATCAGCCATTTTAACTGCTTCGAAAACTAATTTTGGATTAGGAGCTGCGAAAATATCGCCAACGCATTGGATATCCAAGGAACCTTCGCCAACATACATGCATTGTGCAGGTTCATGGCCAGATCCACCAAAAGTAACGATGGTAACACGATCAGCATTAGCAAGGCCTTTGTTGATTACGAGATGACCTTGAACGTCAACCAAATCAGCATGGCTCATTGCCAAACCTTCTAACAATTCGTCGGTTAAAGTTTCGGGATTGTTGATGAATTTTTTCATTGCCATAATAAAAATCCTCCTTAAATTATGTAAAATATAAAATCAGCAATTTTAACACGAGTACAAAACGCTGAATATTAACTATTTTGCCAAGCCTTCGAAGAAATACTTCATGCTTACAGCACCAGCATCGGGAGTACCAAGAGTTTGCTCACCGTAGCTTCTTGCACGACCAAATTTGGATACGAAGTTTTTGCTAGCTTCAGCGCCTTTTGTAGCAGCTTCAGCAGCAGCCTTAAAGAGACCTTCCATGTCGCCTTCGTAAGCTTTAATTGCCTCTACAGCAGGAATAAGCGCGTCCATCATGGTTTTGTCGCCTACTTTAGCTTTGGAAATAGATGCTAAATCTTCGTATGCACTTGCAAACAATTCCTTTAATTCTTCCACTGTTAAAGAATCCTTTGCAGGACAATTATCTTCGAAGCCACTCATCCAAGCAGCCCAAAGTTGGCTAGAACTACCACCATTAATCATCATAACTTCCATAGAAATGTTGCTAAACATTTCGTTAAAGGTAGCTGCATCTTCTTCCATAGAGGAAGTAATCGCTTTGGCAACCTTTTCCATGGTAATACCATGATCAGCATCGCCAAAATGAGAGTCAATGTCAGTCAATTCATCTTTAGCGGCGATAATTGCATCGCAAGCATTTTTCAAGCGAGCCTTAAACTCATCCATAGAAATCATCATATGTAACCTCCTAGTTTGTATTTTGAAAATTCGTACTATTTATTAAGTACATTTTAGCATTTGTATAGCATATTTGCAATTAAATCTTCAATTTATCGTACACTATTTTAATTGTAATTTTGGGACTTTTAGTACTGTGAGGCGAAAACAGTCACACTCTGGCAAGTGCCCCCAAATTACGCCCACAGCCTGTAAGTACGAATAAATTACAGTTGAGCCAACAAACTTCATGCCACGCTTCTTTAAATCTTTAGAAATCGCATCAGAAAGAGGCGAAGTTGTTCTTAGATTACATGGTTCTTGAATAACTTCACCATTAGTAAATCCCCATAGATAATTATCAAAGCTGCCGAATTCCTTTTGCATCGCGAGGAAAATTTTCGCGTTATTAACAGCGGCATTAACTTTTAATTTGTTACGAATAATACCAGGATTCGCTAATAGCTCTTGAACCTTTGCTTCGTCATAGGCACTTATTTTCTTCGCATTAAAATTATCAAAAGCCTCTCTAAAAGCTTCTCGTTTATTCAGCACGCACTCCCAAGACAAGCCTGCCTGAAAAGATTCCAAAAGCAGCATTTCAAAAAGCTTTTTATCTTGATGTAGCGGAACACCCCACTCTTTATCATGATACTTTAGGTATAGTGGATTTTTAGGATTTGCCCAAAAACATCTATTAATAATTTTCACCATATCATTCACCCAAGCTTAATGGCAAATCACTTGATTTGCACTTTTCTTCTACATAATTTGTCAAGCGTTCTACGCCCTTTTGTACCATTTCATTATCTGGTAAGCTATTAATAATTTTATCAATAAAGCCTCTACTTTTAATTCTTTGCAGCGTCCAACTATAGTTTACATCGTAAACCCACATCAACCGTACCAGTTTCCTATCATTTTGAGTTTCAATCAAACGATAATCAACCTGCTCGGCATTGACAAATTTCTCTAAAAAGCCTGGTGCAAAGCGATTTTCATTAGTTGCAGGATTGAATCTAAGCTTATTGCCAAATTCCACTCTTGCGTCAAGATATGGCTCTAGCACGCGATAGATATCGAGCTTGTCAGCATCGCGAATAATTTTAGCAAAAAGTAATTTCTTTGCAGATTCTGTGCGAGCGATTTCTTTTTTATTGTGATTACCAATGGCAAAGAGAAGTATCTCCTGGTCCTTCACATCCAGCTTTTTGAACAAAGGTAAATCAACAATTACCTTGAGTCCCAAGTTCGCATGATCCTCTGAATTGGCATCAACAAAGGTATGATATACCTGCCATTGACGAAAGCGACCAATATCATGCCATAGCCCAATCAATTCTGCCAGAAGCACATCGTGTTCACAAAGCTGTAAATGCTTAGCTAAATCTCGACAGTTTTTGGTAACGTAGCTGGTATGCTCTTCCTTAGTCACAATGCCTAACATTTCATCCTTATCATCAGAATAAAATTGCTTTATATATTCAGCCATATGCTTATGGGCATTTCTTAAAATTTCTTCCATTATAGCCTCCGCATTTTGGAAATTATTCTAATTTTATTTTATCATTTCCCTACTATCGAGAGCAAATTTTTCCAACATTTTCAGCAAGTTGCAGAGACAATTTTTGAGTGTTATAATTTTTAAGCAAAAGCTTTCTAAAACAAAAATTACATGTTCTAAACAATTAATAGGATGAAAATTATGAAAGAACTAACTAATAAATATGACGCCGTGGCTCTTATGAGTGGCGGCCTTGACAGCCTTCTTGCCATGCGAGTTGTTATGGACCAAGGTTTAAAGGTTTTAG
>JAKSOJ010000045.1 GCA_024405645.1 Phascolarctobacterium sp.
CAAGCTATGATTATGTTGTTGACGCTATAGATACAGTTGCAGCAAAAATCGCGTTAGTTCTGAATTGCCAAGAAGTTAATACTCCCATCATTTGCAGCATGGGTACAGGAAACAAACTGAACCCAGCTATGTTTGAAGTCGCGGATATTTACAAGACCAGTGTTTGCCCTTTGGCAAGAGTAATGCGCGCGACTTTAAAAAAACATGGCGTGAAGAAGCTTAAAGTAGTTTACTCCAAAGAGATTCCCATCGACACTACTGCCTTTGGCACGAATCAAGATATACTTGAAGAAAAAACCACTAAAAGAGCAATTCCTGGTAGCAGTGCGTTCTGCCCGCCAGTCGCTGGCCTGATAATCGCTAGCGAAGTAGTTAAAGATTTACTTAAGTAAGAAAAAAGACCTAGCAGAGCTTTCTGCTAGGTCTTTTTCGTTAGGTATATTAGTTTTCTTGTTCAAATAAGCACATGTAAACGATGCTAACCAAGAAGAAAATTGCTACGCCTTGACTTGTAAACATTTTGTTCGCCTCCGAATTCTTAAACACTTCGAAATTTTTTACTTTCACAAGCATACACATTATACACCTATTGTATACAATATACAATATACTTTTGAAAATATTTTTTACAATTTTAAATATTTCAGAAAATAATTTGGATATGCTATTGATTTTCTCTTTCCTATGATATAATAGGTAATACATAAAATAATTTTTATTGGTTTTAATTTTTTCTTTATAGATATAGGCGAATTGCTTGGCCAATTCACGAGGTGATATTATGCATATTGAGATGCTCAAGTCTTTTTTGACTGTAGCTGAATGTCGCAGCTTTACAATGACAGCACAACACCTTAACTTCACACAGCCTTCCATCAGCAACCATATTGCTACTCTGGAAAAAACCTATGGTGTTTCCCTGCTCGTCCGCGACGGCAAAAACATCTACCTTACCGAAGCTGGCAAGGCTTTCATTCCTTTTGCTCAAAAGATTTTAGCTAACTACGAAGAGAGCATTAGTGAAATGAAGAAACTGGTGCAAAGAAAAACAGTCCTCAGGGTTGCTACCTCTTCTCAAATTCTCAACATTTATATGCTGGATGCTTTAAAACAACTTCGTTTGGAATATCCCGATTTAGATATCGAAGTTCGTCGCTACTACGACCTGGGTATCCTTTCCACAGATGCATTCACTAAAAAATTATATAATCTTGTACTGCTCCATACCGATTTCCAACCTTTGAACACCAATAAGCAAGTTCTTGGCGAAACTCGTTGCGTATGGGTAGTATCCAAAGAACTTTACGATAAGGTTCAAAGCAATAGTGTTTACGACTATCCGTATCTTGGTTATATGGATAATGCCTTCACCAAGATGATCTGGTCCGATTTGATTGGCGAAAAGACGGATGTTAAAAAGCTTAATCGTGCTGTATCCTTCAGCGATGGCGAGTCCTTGATTTGGGCAGCATGGCGTTCCATGGGCTGTGCGTTCGTTTCCTACCTCAAGGTTAAGGATCTCATCGAACGTGGTGAACTTGTTGAACTAGAACCGGAAAAAGCTAATTCCTTCCCCATCATTGCAATTACTAATTCCGACACTGTTCCTACTCCCGAGCTCAAACGCTTTATCGAACTGTTAGTCGAAACCCCTAACGTTTAATAACATACGACGAGAATGCGTACCAAAAGTGTATCGCAAGCAAACTAGATTCTTCGGAACACTCCCTTTAGTTGCTCGCAAATTAAGCGCGGACGTAGTTTAATGGTAAAACTAAAGCTTCCCAAGCTTTCGTCGTGGGTTCGATTCCCATCGTCCGCTCCACAAAAAATTAGCACGCTGTTTGCGTGCTTTTTTATTGCCTTAAAACATATTGACACTATATGGATTAAAATGCTATAACATTATAGACACAATTGAACGAATCAAGGAGAGAATCCATGTTAATTTCCACAAAAGGACGTTACGCCCTTCGCATATTAATAGATTTAGCCGAAATTGAAGACAGAACTGTCTATACAAGACTTGATACCCTTGCAGAAGCACAGGGGATTTCTGAAAAATACCTCGAGAGCATTGTAAATTTGCTTATGAAGGCCAAAATAATCGAAGGACTGCGTGGTCGAGGCGGTGGTTATCGCCTTACTAAAGATCCTAAAGATTGTTATGTAGGAGAAATTTTACGTGTTACCGACGGATCTTTGGCACCAGTTTCTTGCATTGATTGTCAAAACGGTCCATGTCCGCGCACAGATATCTGCAAAACTCTTCCTATGTGGAAGCAACTAGACTCACTAATCGGAAACTACCTCGACAATGTTTCCCTGCTTGATTTGGTTCAAGGAAAAGTAATTAAATAAGACTAAAAATAGACCCTCCACCAGAAAATTTAGTGGAGGGATTTCTTTTTTTTATGCACTTTTTCGGCAGTTGTACACGAAAGAATTCAAAAACAAAAAATGTATAGCAATCTGCACAGAAAATTTTACATTGTAGTAAAAGTATAACAAAAATATTACTATCATTGTTACATAAAATATATCTTTATAAGGGATATATTCGCGAATATTTGAACTTGCAAAAAAAAATTAATGGTATTATAATTTGCAGGTAAAGAGTGTTCATCAGTGTACTTATTGTCCATCGAGAACGGACTGTACAGTAGAGGAGGACAAAATGGATAAAGAATTATTAAAAAAAAGAGTTTGCGAAGCTATTGATGCTTCCGCTAATAAAATTAAAGATATTGCCGACCGCATCTACGCTGAGCCTGAATTAGGGTTTAAAGAGTTCAAAACTGCAGCTAAAGTAAAAGCATTTATGGAAGAAGAATTTGGCATTGTTCCTCAAACCGGACTTGCCATTAATGGCGTTAAATGTCGTTTAAAGGGTGCAAAGCCTGGACCAACAGTAGCAGTATTAGGCGAGCTTGATGCTATAGGTTGCCCTGAAAGTCCTGACGCTGACCCTATGACTGGTGCTGCGCATAAATGTGGTCATAATCTGCAGGTTGCTTCTATGCTTGGTGCTGGCTGTGGTTTGTTCAAATCCGGCGTTATGGAAGAATTGGCCGGTGATTGTGTCCTCTTCGGTGTTCCTGCTGAAGAATATGTCGAACTTGCATATCGTCAACAATTATTGGCAGAAGGAAAGGTTCATTATATTGTTGGTAAAGGCCAATTGATTTATGAAGGCGCCTTTGATGACATTGACATGGCTATGATGATGCATGCTGATAAAGAACGTCCTAAACCAACAGTATCCATCGGTTCTTCAAGTAATGGCTTTGTCGGCAAAAAGGTTCAATACATTGGCAAAGTTGCTCATGCAGGTGACGCTCCGTTTGAAGGCATCAATGCTTTGAATGCAGCTTTACTTGGTATCATGGGCATTAATGCTTTACGCGAAACCTTTAAGGATAGCGATCATGTTCGCGTTCATCCTATTATTACTAAAGGTGGCGATATCGTAAATTCCGTACCAGCTGACGTGCGCATGGAACTCTATGTACGTGGCGGTACTATGGAAGCCATTGATAATACCCACAAAAAGGTTGATGCAGCCTTGAGAGCAGGTGGCGATGCCATTGGCGCTCAAACCATTATCGAAACTATGCCTGGTCAAATGCCTTTAGATAGTCCTGACCGCTTGCATGAATTGTTTATTGAAAATGCTAGAGCCATTAATCCCAATGTTGCCATTGAGGACGCTGGACATTTTGGTGGCTCTACCGATATGGGCGATGTTTCTCAAATTATGCCAGCAATTCATCCATATATTGGCGGTACAGTTGGTCTGTTGCACACAAAAGATTTCAATTGCATCGACTTCAAAGCTTGCGTTTTAGATACTGCTAAAGCTTTCGCATGTGTTGTTGTTGACCTTTTGTATGATGAAGCGCAAGAGGCAAAAGAGATTATCAAAAATAATCCTCCTAATTTGACTAAGGAAGAATACATTCAAAGAATGGATGCTTATTTCAGTAAGTAAGCTATTTTAATGGTATCATTTTAAAATAGAAAATTTTGAAAAGGAGAGAAATGTAATTATGAAAAATATCAAATTACATGCAATTGTTTTGGCATTAATCGTTATTTCTGAAATGATTGGTGTCATCCCCATTAGCATTGGTATTGGTCGTATTGTGCTGTTACCTATGCTTTACGCTCTGATTTTCGGCATGCTTTTAACTCCGAAATTCTTGAACGTTGCTAAAGAAAAGGAAATGCTTGATGCATCTTCTTTGATTGGTGTTACCTTGATGCTTTTGATGGCTCGCTATGGTACTTTGGTTGGTCCTACTCTGCCAAAAATTTTAGCCGCATCTCCTGCACTTATTCTGCAAGAGTTTGGTAACTTAGGTACTGTTCTTCTGGGCGTTCCTCTGGCAGTATATCTTGGTCTGAAACGCGAAACCATCGGTGCTGCTCACTCTGTAGCTCGTGAACCCAACGTTGCTTTGATTGGCGAAAAATTTGGTCTGGACGGCGCTGAAGGTCGTGGCGTTATGGGCGTTTACATTTGCGGTACTGTATTTGGCACTATCTTCTTCGGCGTTATGGCTTCCGTTTGCGGTGCTCTTGGTATCTTCCATCCCTATGCTTTGGCAATGGCAGCAGGTGTAGGTTCTGCATCTATGATGACTGCTGCAGTAGGTTCTTTGGTAGCTATGTTCCCTGATATGAAGGATCAACTGGCTGCTTTTGGTGCAGCATCCAACATGCTGTCTGGCTTGGACGGCCTTTACATGTCCGTATTCATTGGTCTTCCTATGACTGAATGGTTGTACAGAAAATTCTATAAGATTAAATATGGTGTAGAAGCTCCGGCTTCTGACGCTAAAAAGGAGGATGAAGCATAATGAAAACTAAAGATATGGTTTTGGCAATTGCTATTTTTACTGTAATGAGTTTATTCTCCAATGCTATTACTACTAAAGCTTCTTCCGCAGCTGCAATTATTAATTCTATCCCAGGTCTGTGCATTTTAGCTATTATCGCTTTGGCTGGTATGATTGCCGCAAAATTTATTCCTGGTGGCATTCCTGCTGCAGCTTGGGTTGTTACTATCGGTTGCTTAGTAACTGTTCCTGGCTTCCCTGGTGCTGAATTTATCAACGCTAAGGTTAAACTGGTTAACTTCGTTGCTCTTTGTACTCCTATTTTGGCATATGCTGGTATTTCAATCGGCAAGGACCTAGATGCTTTCCAAAAAACGGGCTGGCGTATTGTTGTTTTGGCGTGCGCAGTATTCATTGGTACCTACCTTGCTTCTGCAGTTATTGCACAATTCATCCTGAAAGCTTTAGGTCAAATCTAAAACTAAAAAAGCTATAAAAAGTTTAAAGAAAAACGCTGAAATCCAAAAAGGTTTCAGCGTTTTTTATTATGAAATTTTAATTTTGTGCGCGTTTATCAAAATAATTAACAAACTTGTCCCAATCATAGAGACCATCTTCATTGCGCTTCAATCCCTTAATAACCAGAGGTTCCTTCACGGGAGGATTATGAAGTGTTAAAATCTCGAGATTTCTTAATTGCTTATCACTAGCATAAACCATACTAAAGCTTGCATAGAGCTTGCCATCTGCACCTTTGCGCTTTTCAATAACCAATTTGCTACCGATAGGAACATAATTAGTTATAGTTTGGGGAAGTTCGTGGTCTTCAACCTCGAGAACCGTAAGCAAAGTACCTACGTTGGTATCGTGTCCACATAGAAAAGTAATCCTTTGATTGGATTTAAGTCCTTTAGCAATTTCAGGCAATAAATTTCTTGTCATGTTTTTAGCAAATGCCGGATTTTTCCACATAAGCGAACCACCATCAGACAAGAATTTGCCTGCAGCCTTAAGCGCTCTAGTGGGTTTAGATATATTCCAAACAACCTCTTTATCATTTGGATTATCATAATAGCGCATAATCACACAATCGGCCAAAGAATATGGCTTACGCATAGCATCATTGCTAAATATTCTATTTTTATGAGCTGTAATCTCAAATTTACTACCATCCATTTGCTTAATACCCTCTTTTTTAGCAAATGGAGAGTTTTTAAAATCTACAATACGCTCTATTTCTCGAATATCTTGCACCCTATTTTTGTAAAATGCCTTCTGCCCTTGACCATTTTCTAAAAGGTCATACCATTGAGTAGCTTGCTTCAAGAGTGCTTCATCAGTAAATCTTGATGATGGCAGAAAAACAGGATCTCTTTCGTCAATACCCAAATGATATTCTATCTCTATATCAGCAATAGGAGCTAGTCCACTAGCAAAATGTTTCGCGGTCGCAATTGTACGTTGAAAGGAATTAGCATAAAAGCGTACATCGTCTTTAGCAGGATGCCAGTCAGCAGGAATAAACTTCTCATCCTCTAGATAAGCGCGATAGTACTCACCCATTAATGTTTCCGCTGCCCCACCCTTATAAGTCAAATGCCCAGCTGGCACTTCTGCCATATTCCATTGCCTATTACTATGAGTAGCCGTTACATCATCCTTGCCAACCAAGCTTGCGCGAATGTTATGTCTACTAAAAACAAGTAGCTTTTCTAAAGTATAACCTTTTTCGGTTAAAACAGATGCTGCATTGGCGACACACGCAAAACTAGAAAGCAACACAGCTAATCCAATAGCAGTAATATTTTTTCTCATAGCGATTTTCATAAATCCTTTTTAGTTTGCAGTTCCTTAAGCAAGTCTAAATCTTTTTGACCTTCTTCTACCTTGCCAAGTTTTTTAAGCAAGTTGCCACGATTATAAAGTGCCAAAGTGTCATTTGCATCCATTCTCAGCACTTGAGAATACATAATAATAGCAGGTCTATTCTTCCCTAAGAAAGCCAATTCATAAGCCTTCCCGCGAATGGCATCTTTGTTCAAAGGATTTACCTTCAAAAGACTATCATAAACATCAATTGCCTTAGAATCCCTACCCCAATCATTGTACAAAGAAGCCAATTCCATGTAAGCATTCTCTTTCTTAGGATCTAAAGCTATTGCTTTGTCATAAGCTTTGACCGCATCCTTGTATTGAGCATGGTTACTAGCCAATTTAGCTAACTCATACCAAGCATCATAGCTCTTTTCATTCATGGCTGCTTTTTTCTTAACTTCATCCAACAAGCCTACGTTATGATCGCCATTTTTAGCTTGTTCCCACAGCAGGAGAATTTCTTCGCCATAATGTTTTCCTGGTACTGCCCAACGACCATTCAAATCGGTCCAATACTTCATGTTTCCATAGAAATCAGGATGTCTTTCGATAACCAATTGATAACGGGGATCTATCAACTCTTGAACAGGAGCCTCTTTTTGAGCATAAACCAAAAGATGCTGCAGATGCGCCCTAACGCCTAATTGAGGAGTTTCGAAATAGTGCCCTTTTACAGTTGCACTAGTTGTACCCAGCCCACAATAATTGTTTTGTTCAGGAACTACAGTGCCACCATAACAGAACCAACCTGTTTCCTTAATGGCTTGGCAAAGAGCAATATCAGAACGAATCCCCTCTATTGCACCCTCTTGATAATAATGATGAACTAGCTCTTCCACAGAGCAGTTTAATTTGGTAGTAGGCGTATTCGCATTAATATAAGCTACCATTTGGCTTTCTGTAACCTCAGGAGTTCCTTTAATGGTAACTTTATCAGTAGCTTCTACCGGCCAAGACATCAATGGCTTATATTCACTATTTTCTACAACAGTATTATCTGCTGCAAAACAATTTAGAGATGCACAAGCAAGAATTATTGCAGCTATATTTAAAAATTTATTGTATTTCATGTTCCCTCCGATTGAGCCTTCTCCAATACATAAGTATTTATATATCTATTATACCACTACTGTAAATATGGATATAAAAAAGACCTTGGATTAAACCAAGGTCTCAAAAGCAGTTGCTATAGATTTGCATACTGGGCTAGCAGGTAAAGATACATAGCACCAGCAATGATACAACCATAATAATGAACTATGCAATGTTGGAAGGAACGAACAATGTAACCAACAACTGGCAGCAAACCTACCGTATGACTTATAATTGCATCTATTAACATAGTAGCAATCAAAAAGCCAACATAATTGGTGCCGCAGCCTATAATTACTGGCACTGCCACATCCCAAAATTGATAAGAAAAACCGCTAAGTTCGGTAATGCGATAGCAAAGGTGACCCCATACCGCAAAGCTTGTTGCCCAAATTATTTCCGGGGCAATAACCGGAATATAGGACTCTGCAAAAGC
>JAKSOJ010000046.1 GCA_024405645.1 Phascolarctobacterium sp.
TGGTGATCCAGGAGGGATTCGAACCCCCGACCCACGGCTTAGAAGGCCGTTGCTCTATCCAGCTGAGCTACTGAACCATATGGAGCGGGCGATGGGAATCGAACCCACAACATCAGCTTGGAAGGCTGAGGTTATACCACTTAACTACACCCGCATTTGGTCGGAGTAGCAGGATTCGAACCTGCGACACCCTGCTCCCAAGGCAGGTGCGCTACCAAACTGCGCTATACCCCGATACCTAAACTATTATAGACAGTTTGCTCACTATTGTCAAGCAAAAATTTATCCAAACACAATATATTGTTATATTATAGTTTTTAGTATCAATAAAAATTAATTTTATTTAAATTCGACCTTGAGATGCTGTCTTTCCGGCATACGTTTATATTTGTACTTAGGATAGCCAACCATCAAAGCACCACAAATTGTAAACTTGCCAGGTACTTCAAGAATATCATAGAGAGGTTTATACCCCGCTGTTCCACATGCTTGTAAAAAGCCAGCAGTTGTAGAACCTAAACCAATTGTAGGTGCAAAAAGATTTGCATAAGCCCATGTTTGCTCTGCATTGCTAACAGCAGTAATATTGAGTCTTCTAGCAACTGCAAAAATTAAACACGGAGCGTTACGACAAATAATGTCTTGACCTCTTTCGCGATAGGCTCTTAATACAGTTAAGAAATAACGTTTATTTTCGGTAGCTGCATCAATTTCATCCTGCATCCAATTAGCACATGCTTCGGCTATTTGAGCAATCTTTTCTTTGTCACGAATAACAATAAAGTTTAAGCCTTGAGTATTACCAGCAGTTGGTGCATATCGAGCCACATCCAATAATTGCGTAATAATCTCTTCAGTTGGAGGTTCAGGCTTAAAATTACGTACAGAACGTCTACTTCTCAAGAAATGATAAGCTGTTTCAGGATCAAGCACAGGTTTTGTGATAGGCATTTGCTTTTCCTTGGGAGTATATTTATTGTCTAAAGCTCCCATAGGACAAATAGCAACACATTGACCACAGCTCATACAACCACGATCAAAATGGCATTCAGGTCCTTCCTCGCCCATTGTAAGAATACACGCAGGACAAATCTCAGTACAGATACCACATTTTAAACATTTATCTTTAACTACAGTAATAAGATCCACTTTAATCCCTCTATAATGTTAATATTTTTCACCAATACTAACGAAAAATTTAATATCTTATTTTATTCAATATATTTCAAGCCACCAAAATCAGCCATGAATTTAGCATCTTTGTAAGCCTTGCCCATTAATTCTTTGTCTTGAGTAGGAATACCTTCCCCATTAACCAGGCCAATACCAGCAAATGCAAGCTTAGCATTGAGCTCTTTGCAAACATCCATTAAAGCAGGCTTATCACTTTCGTTGAATTCCGGTCTTTCTGGATACATAGTGGTAGCTGCTGCAATTACAGTTAAGCCATCAAAACGATTAGCAAATACGCTGGGCAGCATATCCACAACAGGGTTTACGAATTCAATTTCATAGCCATTTTTTTCTAACCACTTAACAAGAACCTCTAATCCAAAGGTATGCAGGTCCTGTCTGGACATAATTTCTCTTTCCATTTTATTCCTCACCCAATACAAGAACTTCGGTCTCTAACTTAACGCCATTAATTTCCATGATTTTGTCTTGTACATCTTTTATCAATTGAAGAACATCAGCGCAGGTTGCATCTCCAATATTAATCACAAAACCAGCATGCTTCTCGCTAACCTGTGCCCCACCTACGGTGTAACCCTTCAAGCCAGCTTGATCGATTAAGGTACCAGCAAAATATCCAGGAGGTCTTTTAAAAGTAGAACCTGCAGAAGGTTTGTCCAAAGGTTGTTTAGATGTGCGACGTTCATTAAAATCAGCCATCTTAGCATAGATTGCTTCTTGGTCTCCAGGAGTTAGTTCTACAGTTACACTTACAACTATATCCTTTGTGCCTTGAATTACAGATTTACGATAACCGAATTGCATCTCTTCGTTAGATAGTTCTTCAATTGTACCATCTTCCTTAAGAATGCGTACAGATTTGATGATATTCTTCATCTCGCCATCATAAGCACCTGCATTCATATAAGCAGCTCCGCCAATTGTTCCAGGAATCCCAGAAGCAAATTCCATACCTGTAAGACCTAGCTTTGCAGCTTTATGGGATGCCAATGCAAGAGAAATACCTGCATCAAAGGTCAAAACATTACCTTCAATACTTTCTCTAGCCATTTGATTAGCGATTTTAATTACAAGACCACGAATCCCCTTATCTCTGACAAGAAGATTTGAGCCATTGCCAATTAAAGTAATAGGAAGCTCATTTTCTTTGGCAACATTAATGAGCGCAAGCAATTCATCAACATTAGTTGGTGTAGCAAGATAATCTGCAGGACCACCAATTCTAAAGGTTGTATGCTTGCTCATAAGCTCATTAACTTTTATCTCTTTAGTTGTACAGCCTGAAAGTTTTTCAAGCAAAGCAACCATTTTATTCACCTACTGCTTCTTTAACTACGTCTTGAATATTGTTGGTTACATTAGCCAGCATCATTTGGAAACGCATAAAAGAGTTCAAATATTGCATAGCATCATAGTTAAGGGAAAGGATATCATAAAGTTTTTTGATTTTTTCAGTGATTTCAGCAGGAACTTCTTTTTTAGCATATTTAGCCATTTCTGCTTCTTGGTTTAATTGCAGGAATTCTTGTACCATCTTTTTTGCTTGTGCATCTTGATTAAGTTTTGCAGAAGCTTCTTTCATTTTTTTGTACTCATGGCTTTCACGCATAGCTTTAGCTAAATCATTTGCAACATCATAAACGTTCATAATAGTTCTCCTTTGTTAAAAATTTCTTAAAATTATAAATTATCAAGGTTTAATATTTAGTTTCGCCCATTTTTTATCAGGCTGATATTCAAAATGCCACCATTCCATTTCAATGCCTTTGAATCCAGCTAATTCCATCTCTTTTTGCAAGAGTTCTCTTAAGAACCTTTGCTTAGACGTACCTCCAGCATAGGAAGAATATTGTCTCATCGAAGGTTCATCAAAAGTTGATATCATTTCCAGTTCTTCCCCAGTTTCCAAGTCATAAAGACTTACGTCAACTGCGTTACCAGTATTATGAGCAGAACCTTCCTTATCTGGGTCACTGAGCATATCCTTGCCATTGTCTGGCAATGCTAGATTAGCTAGTTTGGAAATGTACCAAGGCCTATAAGCATCCCAAAGGACCAATCCTAATCCATATGGTTTTAAGCGCTCATTTACTTTACTTAAAGCACTAGAACAAGCTTGCCCTACATACATAGGCTTAGACTCATACAAAGGCGCTTGAAAAAGATTTTCGCTTGTAGCATAAACATTATTCTCTTTTAAATTAGGAATTGTATTAGCAGGGACTAGTTCGGCTTTTTCTCCAACCTGCAAGAAATCTGGCATTGTTGCTTCCAATGCAGATTTGCGCATTGCTGTCCATTCCTCATCGCTATGAGTTTTAATAGAAAATCCAGAAGGTTTGTCACCAACTGTATTACCCATAAAACGGCGAGTATAGAGATTTCCACCCGCTCGCATAGAAATACCATATCCATCCTTGTCGCGTTGGAATTTTATAGCAGCATCCTGCATACGCAAAGGACCATTCTCCAATATTGTATACGAGTCAAAAAAATCCTTTGTCAGAGGAAAAACATTGGCATCCTTAAAGCATTTATCCTCCAATTTGGTACGATATAAAAGCTCCAAATGCCCCATATTTTCTCTTATAAGAATATTTTCTCCGTTACCGAAGTAAAACCCAAGAATATGTTTAATATCCTTTGGCGCATCTTTAGGCAAATTTTGCGCAGCTAAAGTCTCTACCTCGATAAACAGACATAGACCGGCCAACAAGCCGGTCATAAAAGTCTTTAATTTCATTATTGAATCAACTCCTTGCGAACATCGTCTAAAGCATTTAAACGACCACGCACTTTGTCGACCATTTCCATATCGATGTCCATGGAGAGAATTTCTTCTTGGTCGGTTCCTTCGACCAAAATCTTACCCATCGGATCAACAACCATGGAATGTCCATAGAACGGTGCTCCATGGAACTCGCCTGCACAGTTAACAGCTAACACGTACAGATGGTTCTCCGCTGCACGAGCTTGGCAAAGCAAATGCCAAATATCGCCACGAGCAGAAGGCCATTCAGCAGGACAGAAAATAATTTTCGCTCCAGCAATCGCTAGATGACGGAACAATTCCGGGAAACGTAAATCATAGCAGATAGTAGAACCGCAGGTAATACCATCCAAATCAAATACGTTAAAATTATCGCCAGGCGCGAAGAACTTTTCTTCGTTGAACATACCAAAGAGATGAACCTTATCGTATAAGTTTACAACCTCACCTGCTTTGTTTATCGCAACAGAAGTGTTATAGATTTTTTCGTCATGAAGAAGAGCAATGGAACCAGCTAAAATACTGCAAGAATTGTCGCGAGCAATCTCTTGCAAAGCAGTAATCGTTGGTCCATCGATAGTTTCAGCAATTTTTGTAATAGCGCCTAAAGAATAACCAGTTGTCCAAACTTCGGGAAGTACAATTAAATCGTGGTCACAAGCGGCCTTACGTACTAATTCCAAACCATGTTCACGGTTATAATCAAAGCTTTTTTCTTTTACAGCTAGCTGAACGAGTGCAATTCTCACAGTGTACGCTCCTTAGGCATCATACCTTTAGCGATAAGCTTATCAATGTAATAAGATTCGAGCTTACGAGTGATGTTGGTCATCCAATGTTCTTTACCACCAAGGGATTGAACCCAAACAGTGGTATGACCGCGTCTTTTAGCACCAAGAATATCAGTGAAAAGTTGGTCGCCAATGAACAGAATCTTACCACCACCAAAAGCTTTTTCAATTTCCTTATATGCTTGCGGCAGAGGTTTCATAGCACGCATAATAATCGGCAATTGGGTTTGTTTGGTAATTTTCTTAACACGATCACCAGCATTATTAGAAATAAGAGCAACATTGATACCACCTTGGTGCATTTGACGAATCCAGGTCATTGCACGAGGACCTACTACAGTTTTATCTGTAGGAAGCAAAGTGTTATCAAGGTCAACAACAATTTTAGTAAAGCCATTACGTTTTAACCATTTTGGACTAATGTCGAAAATGCTTTTTACTCTGTAATCAGGACAAATTCTTTCACAAATCATACTATCTTATCCTTTGGAAATTTAATTTCAAACTTGGTTCCTTCTCCAAGTTCGCTAGTGACATGTGCCTTGGCACCATGAATACGAATTATCTGTTTCGCAATGGCCAATCCAAGTCCAGTACCAGAAACCTTCTTACGGTTACGAGATTTATCAGCCATATAGAAACGATCCCAGATAAATTCAATATCTTCTTTAGGAATACCAGGACCCTCATCACTAACTGACAGAACAACACCATCGTCATCTGTCTTATGGGCATATATTAATACTGTACCATTTTGTGGCGAATATTTCAAGGCATTATCCGTTAAAATTAAAATTAATTGGAAAAGTTGGTCGCCATCCCCCAACATTTCGATGCCTTCATCTGCATCAACCTTAATAATATTATTTTGTTTGCTGCAGTTTATTGATAATCTTTCTGCTACGCTATTACAAAGAATATTCAAATCAATGGGTTGAAGATGCTCAGACTGCCACGGATCTGCATTTTCAAGACGGGACATGTTCAGAAGATCCTTAACCATATGTTCAATACGAACTGTTTCGTCATTAATCATCTGACGATATTTAACCTTCTTGTCCTCATCTCTGATTACACCATCGATTAAAGCATCGTTATAACCACGAATAATTGTAATAGGTGTTTTTAACTCATGGGATACATTGGCAACGAAATCCTTGCGTATTTTTTCTTGGCGCTCCATATTAGCAGTATATGTTGCCATATCATTGGATAACGCATTCAAAGATTTACTTAACTCGTTGATTTCGTCATCGCCCTTGATTTCCATCTCATCGCCATAGTTGCCTTCAGCAAGACGACTAGCAAAATTTTTCATTTCTACGACAGGAGCAACAACCTGCTCAGACAAGCGTTTTGTGAAATAGATGGATAATACGAGTGAAAACAAACCTACGCCAATTACCACCAAATATAAGTAATTCAGGAAGCTTTGATAGTTAGATGTTGGTACTGCTAAGATTACAGCACCCATTTTACCAGTCATTCTATCATAATATGGAGACGCAGCAATAAGCACATCTTCACCATAATATTTTTGGTAAACAACACCACTATAGGTTTCTCCCAAACTTACATTTTTAATAACGTTTATGACTTTCTCGCCTATATCTTCTTTATTAACGTCGAAAAGCAAGGTTGAGCTTGCCCCAAACTCTAGAGGGAGTTCATCCACAGTTTTCATATTTTTTGCAACATCAGACCTAATATGAGATAAAGAAGAAACAGCAACAAGATCAGTATCTGTATCAAAAATCCAGATATCTGCGTCAGTTAATTTATCAGCCAATCTTATATAACGATACAAGTTGTCATGGTCGTTGGTTCCAAGATAAAAATCAACACCCTTGGCAACCTCTTTGCATCGACCCATAAGGACATCTTCTTTTTCCTTATAAACGAAGTAATGTCCAAGGAAAACCATGGAACAGAAAATGCTGACGATAACTACGACTACTAGAGCCATATAATGGTACATAAATTGACCAATTATTGACTTTTTCCCTGTGAAATAGTCAGCTAAAATAGTTCGCAGACTGCCCATTATTGATTACCTTTTATAGTAAGCTTGTAGCCTAACCCCCATACAGTTTCAATGTCCCAGGTGCAATCGACAGGAATGTTTAATTTTTGACGAACACGTTTAATATGAGTATCTACGGTTCTGGTATCAGAATAGTAGGAATATCCCCAAATCTCTTCTAAAAGTTGGTTACGAGAAAAAGCTTTATTGGGGTTACTAGCCAAATGATAGAGCAATTCAAATTCTCTACTAGTGAGAGCTATGCTCTTACCAAAAGCAGTTACGGTAAAGGACTCTACATCTATAATCAAGCCATCCAATGTAACATTCTTCTTGGAATTCTTGTTATTATCCTCTTGTTGTGTGGAAGAACGACGAAGTACAGCTTTAACACGAGCCATAAGTTCACGGTTATTGAAAGGCTTGGTAATGTAATCATCAGCACCCATTTCTAAACCAAGAATACGATCGTCATCCGCATCTTTAGCAGTTGCCATGATAATAGGAATATCATGATGCTTGCGCACTTGTCTGCAAACCTCAATCCCATCAAGAATAGGCATCATTATATCTAACAGAACAAGGTCTGGCTTATCGAGTTCAATCTTCCTTAAAGCATCTGCACCGTCTTCAGCTTCAAGCACTTCATAACCTTCATTCTCGAGATAAATGCGTAAAATCTCGCGAATACTTTGTTCATCATCTGCTACTAAAATTTTTGCCATATTTTCCATCTCCTTTTCTAAATCAGCTATAGAACCAAAACTAAATAGCTAATTAAAGTTTAGAATGTTTATAATCGAATTAATTTTTTTGCAAAATATTACGCTTGAGCATTTTATTGTATTCCCACTTATCTTTTCCATCATAAGTGTCAAATTGATTCATTATGCTATTGATTTCATCTGCATAATGCACAATAAAAGCTTCGCGAGTGGAACAATCAACCGGAGAACCTTTTTCCTTATCTCCATGATGGCTCAGGATTATATGCAAGAGCTGCTCAATACTTCCAGATTGCATATGCAATTTGGTTGCAGCTTCTTGAACCATCAAAGCGCTCATGGCTACATGTCCTAGGAATCTTCCCTCATCTAAATATGTGAATCCATATCCTTGGGAAATTTCACGAATCTTGCCTATATCATGTAGCAAAGAACCTGCGATTACAAGGTCTTTATCAACATTATCCATTGTAAGTGCCATGGAAAGCGCCAATTGGCAAACATCCACGCTATGCTCTAAAAGACCACCAAGGTATGCATGATGATATTGTTTTCCAGCAGGATTTTTATAGAATCTTTCCAAAAATTCACCTTGAAAAATGTTTTTCAAAATCATCGCAAGAGCAGGAGTTTTCACCATACGGATAAA
>JAKSOJ010000047.1 GCA_024405645.1 Phascolarctobacterium sp.
AAAAATCTTGGCAAGCATTTAATTGTTGGTCTTAACTCCGATGATTCAGTAAAAAGACTTAAAGGCGAAACTCGTCCTCTCGTAAGTGAGCTTGCTCGTGCAAGAGTGCTTGCTGCTCTCGAATGCGTGGACGCAGTAGTGCTTTTTGGCGAAGATACTCCTACTGATTTGATTGAAAAGGTACGTCCTGACATCCTTGTTAAAGGCGGCGACTACAAACCAGAACAGGTTGCAGGTCGTGAATATGCAGGTGAGGTACAAATCATAGATTTTGAAGATGGCTATTCTACTACTGGTGTTGTAGAAAAGATTGCTAAAATGGCCAAGGAGGGTAAATTATGATTATCGTAACTGGCGGTGCTGGTTTTATTGGTTCCTGCGTTGTTAGAACTTTGAACGACGCTGGTATTAAAGATATCGTTATTGTTGATAACATTGCATGTACCGATAAATGGATGAACATGCGTAATAAAAAATACCTTGAATATGTTCATAAGAGTGAATTTTTAGAAAAGCTTCCAACCTACAAGAACGTTGAAGCAATCATTCATATGGGCGCACAATCTGCTACCACTGAAAAAGACTTTGATTATCTATGGAAGAATAACTTCGAATATACCAAAGCTCTTTGGAACTATTGTGCAGATAAAGGCATTACATTCATTTATGCTTCTAGTGCTGCAACCTATGGTGATGGCGAACAAGGCTTTGATGACTGGATGGATATTGATAAACTCATGCCTCTTAATGGCTATGGTTATTCCAAGCAACTCTTCGACCAATGGGTTAAACATCAAGCTAAAAAAGCGCCTAAACAATATGTTGGCTTAAAATTCTTCAACGTTTATGGACCTAACGAATATTTCAAGGGTAGCATGGCTTCCATGATTTTCCATGGCTATAAACAAATCCAAGAGTCTGGTAAAATTAAACTCTTCAAATCCTGTAATCCTAATTATGCAGATGGTGGTCAATTACGCGACTTTGTTTATGTAAAAGACGTATGCTCTGTAATTAAATGGTTCCTGGATAATAAAGAAGTATCTGGTCTCTTTAATGTAGGCACTGGCTCTGCTCAAAGCTTTGCAGAGCTTGCTGAAGCAACCTTCCACGCTCTTGGCATGGAACCCAATATCGAATATATCGATATGCCCGAACATCTGAAGAAAAAATATCAATACTACACTCAAGCAACAATGGAAAAACTTCGTTCCGTTGGCTATGATAAACCTTTCATGAATCTTGAAGAAGGCGCTAAGGATTATGTTTTGAACCATCTTCATAGAGATTTTGAAATCTATTAATCATGAAAGCTGTATTTTTTGACCGAGATGGTGTAATTAATGTTGATGTAGCATACCTTTACAAGATTGAAGAATTTCAATGGATTGACGGTTGCAAGGAAACATTGGCATATTTAACTGAACTCGGATATAAAATTTTTATTGTCACTAATCAAAGTGGTGTAGCACGTGGTTACTTTGGAGAGGATGCTGTGCATAAGCTTCATGACTACATCGCTGCTGAAGCTGCTATGGCTGGTGGCAAGATAGAAAAGTTTTATTACTGCCCACATTTAAAAGATGGCAGTGTACCTAAATATGCTGTCGACTGCAATTGTCGCAAGCCTAAACCAGGAATGATTCTGCAGGCTTTTTCTGAATACGATTTAGATAAGTCTGAATGCTTTTTGATTGGTGATAGCAAGCGTGATGTAGAGGCAGCGGAAGCTGCTGGTATTAGAGGATACCTGTATCAAGGAGGCAATCTCCTTGAGTTTACTAAAAATATATTAAAAGGCTGATACTTTTTCATGGAATATAAAAATATTTTACTTATCAAAATGAGCTCTTTGGGCGACATATTGCATACTCTTCCTTTTGCGGCTGCATTGAGGGAGTTATATCCTAATGCCAAAATTTCTTGGTTGGTGCATCCTCAATTTGCAGGCTTTGTACCAGATCCGCCCGTTATTGATGAGGTTATTTATTTTGACAAAGTAAAATTTAAAAAGATGGGCTTTAGTGAAAAGCTTACCTGTTATTCCGAGATGAAGGAGCTTTTACATTCCAAACATTTTGATTTAGTTATCGATATGCAAGGATTGTTTAAGTCCGCAGTATTAGCTGCCATTTCTGGCTGTTCAAATCGCATCGGCTACTGCGAAATGCGCGAGGGTAGTGGCTTTATTAGCAAGGCTATTACTGGAAGTCACGCCAAAGACCATGTTATCGAGCGCTACCTAGATGTTGCTCGTCATTTAGGTGCTAAGATAGAATCCCTGGAAGACATCAAGTTCCCCATGCCAGATTTGACAAAAGAAAACGCTTCTGTAAAAACCAAGCTCACAGACAAAGGCCTTAGTGGTGATTACATGGTAATAGTGCCTGGAGCACGCTGGAAAACCAAGGAATGGCCGGTAGAGCATTATGCTGCTTTGGCTAAGAAAATCGTTGCCACGGGCATGTATGTTGTTTTGGCTGGTGGTCCTGACGATGCTTCTAAGGGCGCGAAAATTAAAGAATTGTCTGAGTCAGATATGGTTATAGATATGACGGGGCAAACCTCGCTTAGAGAGCTTGCGGCTCTTATCAAGGACTGCAAGGTATATATCAGTGCGGATACTGGTCCTTTGCATTTTGCAGCGGCTTTAAAGAAGCCTTTAGTTGCTATGTATGGACCAACCTTGGCAGATCGTACTGGTCCCTATGGTTCTAATAAATCAACTGTTTTATTGTCTCCTGCAAAATGCAGGGGCTGTCTTAAAAAGGCATGTAATGATTGGCATTGCATGCATGATATTTCCCCTGAGGAAGTATTTGCTATTTATTTGAAAAAATTGGAGTGTTAACTATGGTTGAATTAAATGG
Organism: Phascolarctobacterium sp.; assembly: GCA_024405645.1. Taxonomy (GTDB): domain Bacteria; phylum Bacillota; class Negativicutes; order Acidaminococcales; family Acidaminococcaceae; genus Phascolarctobacterium_A. The sequence continues at coordinate 2,871 of JAKSOJ010000047.1, forward strand.
TAAAAAAATATTAGTAACATTTTTGATGCATTTAGGCGACCTTACGCTCACAACTCCTTTTATACATGCTTTGCGCAAGGCTGCACCAGACGCCCATATAACCTTCTTAGCAGATGAAAAACTCAAAGATGTTGTGCTTCATAATCCGTATTTGGATGAGGTTATTACTATTGATAAAAAAGGTCGCGACAATAGTATTTTGGCACTTACTGCTTGCGCGAAAAAGCTTTCTAAGATGGATTTTGACGTGCTTATCAATCTTCATCCTAACGAACGTTGTTCCTATATTTGTGCTATGACTAAGACCAAATTCCGCACAGGAACAACACATACAATTTTCAAATTCTTATGGGATCAATTTATTCCTTTGAATAGAAAAATCCATGCTGCAGATATGTATTTAGACGTGCTTACAAAGCTTGGTGTGCAAGATTTGCAGCATAATGGCTTGGAAATTTTCCCTGGCGAAGACCATAAAAAAGATGCTGAAGATTTTTGGCGTCGTCATGGCGTTTTTGCTAGCGATAAATTAGTTGGCTTTAACATTGGCTCTGCGGTTGTAACCAAGCGTTGGGCTCCTGAACGTTTTGCAAAGGTTGCTGATACTTTAGCCGAAAAGGGCTACAAGCCAGTATTCTTTGGTGGCACTATGGATGAAGAAATGGTTCAAGAGGCTATTAGCCATATGAAGACTACCCCTGTAGTTGCAACTGGTTCCTTTAGTATTGGTGCATTGGCTGCGGCTATGAATCGTTGCGACCTCATTATTACTAACGATTCTGGTCCCATGCATGTTGCAATCAGCCAAAAGGTGCCTGTTGTAGCTATGTATGGCCCGTCCATCCCAGACCTTTATGGACCTTACACCGATAATGCAATTATTGTTCGTTCTGATCCTGTTTGTATGGGTTGCGTACAAGCTGGTGGCATGAAGCATAAATGCGACGACCTTCGCTGCATGAAAGAGCTCAAGGTTGAACAGGTTCTTGCTGCTGCCGGAAAAATGCTTGCGTCCCGTCCGACAAAGGCTCGTGAGTCTTAAAATGGCGACTGTAGGACTTAAATCAAGTAATTTAATATTATGCGAGCGATTGGAGATTGCTCAATTTATGCAAGTATATATTAAACATCTGCAATCATCGGGAGTAGTACTGCCAAGCATGCAGATGTTTAATTTTAATACTTTGGACCGTTTAGATACACTTTTAGATCGTCTAGAAGCTTCTGATGATTTTCAAGATGTGCGTAAGGTTTTTATACTCGCAGATGTTGGACCAAAGCTTAATGCTAGGGAAATGGCAATTTTGCGCGCGGAGAATCGTCTGAATAAATTTTTCCACGTTGATGCGTCCTATTATTTGTTCCCTGGGCTTCGAACAACGAAACATTGGGAATTTGGCTATCTTGAGGATGCTCTGCTAAAAGCTTTGCAGGAAAAAAGCGCTGAGGCTGCAGGTTATTTTAATTTGCGAAATATGGCTGAGGAGTATATTTTCAGCGTAAATAATAACAGAGGAAAAGAGAATAAACTTGTGAATACGAGCTTACATCTTCTTCTCGTTTATCTTGCTGGCACGGAAAAGTATGCTGGAATGCGCATTGCTGAAGCAGCTGCTGATGGGGCTTTTAACCTAGAACATCCCGTGTTTGCTCCTCTCAGAGAGAGATTTACCCAATTTTTTACTAAAAAATCATAACTTCTTTATCGTGAGGTTTTCTATATTATGTCTATAGATTTAACTTTGCCAAAGGAAAAAAGAATATTGCTTGCTGCCGAAGAAATTTTCTCTAAGTATGGCTACGAGAAAGCTACTTTAGACGAGATTATCTCTTTAGCAGATGTTGGCAAGGGAACAGTTTATAAATATTATGGAAATAAAGAACAGCTTTTTTATAAACTGATTCAAGAAAAAAATGAGCAATATATCATTGCTTTGCAAAATGCTGTTTCTAGTCAAGAAACATTGCAAGGGAAAATTTATGCTTATTTGGTAGAAATGATTACTTTTTATAAAAAATACGCTAATCTTTGGCAGACTATCTACTTCGAAATGCTTGGTGGCCATCATGGTGCGATGGTTTGCATTGAAAATGGTATGCCCGTCGTAAAGTCTACTTACGCTATGGAAGTATCCGAAGAGCTTAAAGAGCGTATGTTACGTTACCATACAATTTTGGACGATGCGTTTGTGATTATGCGTAAGCTTTTGGCAGATGCGACGGATGCTGGTAAGCTAAAAATTAGTGACGATGTTATAAGAACTAATTATTTTCTCTGTGGTATTGCCATGGTAATTTTCCATGACAGGGATAAAATTGCAAAATCATCCGTTGAAGAAATTGCTGCAATTTGTGCTGATAGATTTTTGCACGGAGAGAAAATACATTAATGTAGTGAGATTTAAAAATTATTTTCTAAACTAAATTAGGCTAGTCCATACGGACTAGCCTATTAGTATTTATATGCCCCTTTTTTTTAAGTACTCATAAATACATCATAAAATTTTATGTTGCATTTATGATGCAACAGTGATACATTAAATTTGTATATTATCCTGTTATGGTTGTTATAAAAGTTGCGTTATTTAACTGCATCCAAGGGAGGCAAGCATATGAAACTGAAAAAACTAGCCTTAAAAAACTTTCGTTGCTATGACGATATTGAGATAGAATTTGAAGATAAATTAACCGTTTTTGTCGGTGAAAATGGCAAGGGTAAGTCTGCCATTTTTGATGGCATTGCTATCAGTTTAGCACCCTATATGGATGCCTTTAACCAAGTAAGCAGAACTGTAAAAAAGACCGATATTCGTCGTGTGCCCATTTATGATGAATCTGGCAAAGAAATAGTCAAAATGGAAAAGAAATTGCCCGTAGTCTTTGCTCTTGATGCTGTTTGCGGTGAAGAAGAGGTTCATGGCAAAATAGAGTTCGATGGTCAAGAAACTACTTATCCAACCAACGATTTCAAAAAATATGGCCAGGCTATGCAAAACTTTTTAGCCGAAAATACAACGACAGTTTTGCCTCTTTTTGCTTATTATGGTACAAGCCGTATTTGGGTGGATAGCAATCTTTTAAAAGAAAAAGAGATTGACCTTGCTAATCGTAGTTATGGCTATGACGAATGCTTGGAACCATCTAGCTCCTATACAACCTTTGGCTCTTGGTACCGTCATCTTATGAAATTAATTGCCGAATCCGAGGGTGATGAAAAAGCCAAATACCAAATGATTCAACAGGCAGTTTGCAATGCTATTGACTCCTCTTTGAAGAGTATTTCTCTGAGTAAATTGGATTATAGTAAAAAACTGGATAGTTTTGTCGTAACTCATCCCGATATGGGACAGCTTTTGGTTGATAATTTGAGTGATGGCTTTAGAGCAATCATTAGCATGGCTGCAGATATTGCCTATCGTATGGTTAGACTAAATCCTCAGCTGGGTTTGAAGGCTGCGCAAGAAACTCCTGGCGTAGTCCTTATCGACGAAATAGATATGCATCTCCATCCCCTTTGGCAGCAAACTGTGTTGCAAGATCTAATGGAAGCCTTTCCTGGTCTGCAGTTTATCGTTACAACTCATAGTCCTCAGGTGCTTTCCACAGTGCCGGCAGAAAGCATTCGCGTCCTTGTTTGGTCTACTAAATTCGAAGGCATTCGTTATGTTGACTTCTCCTATGGTGCCGATTCTGCACAAATTTTAAACGATATTCAAAACGTTGGTTCTCGTAGCAAGAACCTGCCCATAGTTAAGGATTTAGAACGTTATTTGGAACTTGTTGGCGAAGATAAATGGGATAGCGAAGAGGCTCTGGCTTTGCGCAAAAAATTAGATGCGTGGTCCAATGGACATGAGCCACTTCTTTTGAAAGCAGATATGGATATTCGTATGCGTAAATTCCGGAGGACTAAAAAATGAAACGGGTTTACAAGCGAGATGAGGCTCCATCCTTGCTGACCCGTTATAAAGAAAGGTTCCCCCACGAAACATGGGAACATTTTCGGAGAAACTGCAAGGGTGGATACCAAGAGATTAAACAGGCCATATTGGAGGACCAACACTATCTTTGTGCCTATTGCGAGATTAATATCGTACTAGCAGAGGAAGAGGGAGAACTGGATGATTTCCGGGTTGAACATTTCTATCCTAAAAGTTCCACAGAAGAAGATGGAAATAACTTCCATCTGGATTGGCGCAATCTTGTAGGTGTTTGTCATGGTGGTAGCCAACCTGCTGTGCGAGATGCTGCAAAACGTTACTCTACCTATAGGGGTGATCGTTCTTGCGATGTTCCTAAGGCTGGTAAGGAAATAACAAGCGATCTTTTGAATCCTTTGCACATACCAAGCAGGGACAGAATTTTTCGTTACATTGAGTTTACTGGAAAAATGGTGGTGGATGAAAAATCTTGTCCTAAATATTTGCAACGTCGTGCCGAGAACACTATCGAAGAACTTAATCTCAATGCACCACGACTAATGCGTATGCGTAAAACTGTTATTAATCAGCTACGTGAAGAAATTGAGATGGCTACAGCCAATGGAGAGCCTTTTGACGATGTGCTAAATTACTTGGCTCAAACTTCTCTTTTACCCGATATAGACAATAGGGATTTACCCTTTTTCTCGGTAATTCGTTGGTATCTTGGTGATGCTGCTGAAAAAGTTATCAGAACTAGTGGTAGAAAAATTTAAAATATTGGATAAATCCTGCTGAAAATGCTTATTCGGCAGGATTTTTTATGTTTTTTCAGAATTTTTTATGATTGATGCGTAGTCGAAATGGCATGCAATGGTTTATAATATTATTATGGCATATTTTGCTCGATACTCGGTATTTTAAATTCTGGAGCAAGGAGAATTATCATGAATTACACAAAAATTAATGAAGAAATTTTAGCTAAATTGACTGCCCTTGTTGGCGCAGAAAATGTTTTAATTAGCGATGATAAATTAAAAGAATATTCCCATGATGAAGTAACTGACCCCGCTTACCATCATCTGCCGGAAGTTGTTGTTATGGCGGAAAATGCCAACCAAGTTGCTGCAGTTGTAAAATTGGCTAACGAATTCCATTTCCCTGTAACTCCTCGTGGCGCTGGCACTGGTCTTGCTTGTGGCGCAGTTCCCATCTATGGTGGTGTTGTTCTTTCTCTTGAAAAAATGAACAAAATCATCGAAATCAACGAAGATGCAATGTATGCAATTGTTGAACCTGGTGTACGTACCTCTGATTTGCAAAAAGCTGTTGATGCCAAAGGCTGC
>JAKSOJ010000048.1 GCA_024405645.1 Phascolarctobacterium sp.
TGGAGGATTTTCAGATGGATAAATTTGAACGTTTAAAAAATATAAAATGTTTTCTTTTTGATATGGACGGTACTATTAATTTAGGTGATGAAATCATTCCCGGCATGGAAGGCTTCTTCGATAAATTAACTGCTGCTGGACGCAAATATTATCTTTTGACTAACAATTCTTCTCGTAGCCACGAGCATTATGTACAAAAGATGAACCGCCTTGGTGTACCTGTAACTCGCAACGAGGTTTTAATTTCTACTGATGCATTTACCAATTGGATGAACAAGAAAAAACCTGGCGCTAAGCTCTTTGTATTAGGCACTCCTCAACTTTTGCAAATTATTGAAGATGCAGGTTTTGTGCTGACTAATAGTTTAGAAGAAGGTGCTGACTACGTAGTAGTTGGCTTTGACCAAACCTTGACTTATGAGCGTTTGACTATCGCTTGTCGCCTTATTGACAAGGGCGTTCCGTATGTTGCAACTCATCCCGATGTGCGTTGTCCTATCGAAGGTGGTGAGTTTATTCCTGACACTGGCGCTATGATTGAACTTATCAAAACCGCAACTGGTAAATCTCCGGAGGTAATCTGTGGCAAGCCATTCGTACATATGGTTGATGTAGCTTTGGATAAAACTGGTTTCAAAAAAGAAGAAATCGCTATGGTTGGTGATCGCTTGGCTACAGATATTGCTTTTGGTTTGAATAATGATATTCTTTCCATCATGGTACTTACTGGCGAAGCTTCTATGGAAGATGTTGAAAATGGCAATATTAAGCCAGATATCATTCTGCCTCACGCGAAAGAAATTCTTAATTACTTAGATTAATGGAGGATTCTGAAATGAAAAAAGTTTTATTATTAGTTGCTGCTCTTACTACTATTTGCTCTTCCTGCTTTGCCGAAAATTGGCAAAAGGTTTGCAATGTAATTGAATATGAATATCATATGGATTTGGACAGCATTATTGGTGCTGGTCCGCACATGTACACTTATAAATATAAGCTGGTAGATGCAAAAGATGATTTTAATAGCATCATGCCCTACGATCAAGGCATTAGTTTTTTCCCGCATAAAGAAAACATTGGTGAAGTAACCCACGCTGTATTCGCTGGTGTTTATAAGAATTGTACTAAGAACGAAGCTAAAAGCTTTACTCCAGGTGGCACCGATGTAAATGTTCGCAAGGAACCAAATACTAAATGCGAAGTTTTAGGTACTATGAATCCTTCTGACAGAAAGGCTTCTTGTGAATATTACGAGCTCTCTAGAAACGAAGGGGATGGCACTTGGAGCCGCATTGCAATTTTAGAAGAAAAAGATGATTTTTGGGAAATGACTATTGGTTACGCGAAGAGCCAATATGTAAAAGTTCAATAAATAAATGGGGGTTGTTACACATCTGTGTAACAACCCCGTTTTTATTATTTTATTTGATTTTTAAGCTTCGAGCTCAGAAGCACATTCTACAAATTTAACACCTGCTGCAGTCATTTCTTCCATAGCAGTTGCAATGGTTTCGGGTGCGATGCCACGGCAAGCAGCTTTGTTCAGGATTACATCAAAGCCAGCATCTTTTAGTTGTAGGACAGTATTTTTTACGCAGTAGTCGGTAGCAAGACCACCGCAAATTACAGTAGTAATGCCTTTAAGTTTTAAGTATTCGATGACACCAGTGGAAAGTTTGTTAGCCAGGTCGTGATAGCAAGCACCATAGGGATGTTTGTCAACTTCAATACCTTTGAATACTTGGAAATCATAGGCTTTGGGATCAAGGCCATCGATAAAATCAAAGCCTTTAGTTCCGATAATTGCATGTGCGGGCCAACGAATGTCTAAATCAGGATAGTTGCCTTCAACAGGAGTTAAGGGAGCATGGTCTGCATCGCTGAGCCAAAGCGCGCTCATGGTATGAGCGTCACGAGAGCCTACGCGTACAGAAGCAAATTTTGCTTGAGCATTGAGTTCATCTGCTATTTCATTACCACCTACAACTGGTAATTCATTGGGGCAAACTGGGGTGAAAGTATTTTGTGCATCAATATCAAAGGATGCAATATATTTTTTATCTACAAGTTTCATAATAGATAATCTCCTTTACGAAAATTTCTCTTATTCTACTCCCAAATCAATTATTTTTCAATATTTTTCTTGTACATTTTCTCAGATTGGATACAATACATTGACATTGTCTGTTATTCATAATATGATGAAAGCGATAATTAAGTTAGTTTAAGTTTACTCATTGTTTTATAAATGATATTAGAATAAAGAGGTTTATTATGGAGAATATTATCTCGGTTCGGGACCTTGGCTTCGATTATGGTTCTGGCTGGGTTTTTCACAAATTAGATTTGGATATACCTCGTGGCGATTTTGTTGCTGTGATAGGGGCTAATGGGGCTGGTAAGAGTACTCTCATGAAAATGCTTGCCCATGCTATGCCTCCGACTATAGGGAGTATTTCTTACTATGGTATCCCCATCGAAAAATTTACTGAATGGGAAAAGGTTGGCTATGTGCCGCAGAATCCTGCGAAAATGCAGAGAGATTTTCCTATTAGCGTGCGTGAGGTAATTGCACTTGGTCTTGTAGAAAAGAAAAAGCTTTGGCAACGTTTTGGCGCTGCTGAAGATGAAAAAATTGATAAAGCCCTGGCAGCATTTCAATTGACCGATTTGCAACAGAGGAAAATTGGCGAGCTTAGTGGTGGTCAACAGCAAAGAGTATTTCTTGCGCGTGCTATGGTCAAAAATCCTGAAGTTTTGCTTCTTGATGAACCTGCAACTGGCATTGATGCTGCAAGTAAGGTTGCGCTTTATGATATGCTGGGAGAAATTAATGCTAATCAGGGCGTTACTATTGTCATGATTAGTCATGATTTAGAATTGGCTGCACAGACAGCGAAGTCTGCTCTTTGTATTAGCCATGGTATTTGTTTTAGAGGTGATGTACATGAAGCACTTCAGCATCATCATAAACATGGCTATTTTTATAGATAGAGGGAAAACTAATGTTAGAAATTTTTGAAATGGGATTTATGCAAAGAGCGTGGCTTGCAGGCTTGCTTATGGCTATAACCTGTCCCTTGATTGGCAGCTTTTTGGTGCTTAGAAGACAGAGCCTGATTGGCGACGGATTGGGACATATTGCTTTTGCTGGTGTTGCAGGTGGAGCTTTAGCAGGATGCAGTTCCGTTGTGAGCGCAGCAATTGCTACAATTATTGGTGCTTTAGCAATTGAAAAGGTGCGCACGAAGTTGTCTGATCTTGCAGATATGGTTCTAGCAATCTTTTTCTATAGTGGTATGGGGTTAGCAGTAATTTTTACTGGCATGAACAAAGAAGGGGGCTTCAATTTAAGTAGCGTTCTTTTTGGTAGCTTGATGACGGTTACTAGTTCTGACTTGTGGATTGTTGCGGGACTTGCTGTAGCTACTATTGCTTTCGTCATTGTCTTTTATCGTCCATTGCAATATTTAACCTTTGATGAAACATCTGCAAAGGTTAGTGGGTTGCCCGTGGAATCGTTAAGCCTTTTGCTTGCAATATTGACAGCTTTGACCGTGGCTCTTTCCATGCGTATAGTTGGATTGCTTTTGGTTTCTGCTATGATGGTAATTCCTGTTGCCTGTGCACTTCAAACTGCGCGTAGTTTTTCGGCAACAATCATGCAAAGTATTATCTATGGTATTATTACCGTATGTTTAGGTTTGGTTTTGTCCTACTATTTGAATCTTGCTCCTGGTGGCACCATAGTTTTAACGAGTACTGTTCTTTTTGTGTTAAGTCTATTAATTGGTTCAACTAAAAAGAATAATCCCGTACCAGATGTGCATTGTAAGGTTTGTGACGAAGATCAGGAAAACAAATGCAATCATCCTGAATTTCCAGAGTATAAGAAAGAAAAAGGGTATAGAGGGCATCATCATGGCCGTAAGACCATAAAAGAGTAGAAACTGAATTTATAAAATCTTTTGATGTTTTATATTTGTGGACAATATACCTTAAATATCTACAAAATGTATACATTAGAAATTATCTGAAAATATATTTACAAATTAAATTGTCGGTTGTATAATACAACCATAGCAACAATGATGTTGTGAGGTGTTGGCCTCCTTGTCTTTGTTGCTATTTTTATTTAAGTCTTGCGCTAATATACCGCCACTATTTAGATTAGATATTATACAAGGGCGGGTCGCTCGCGTGGCCAAATGAGGGGACTTTTGGAAATTACCGGTTTTGCTAATCGGTCGAAGCACGGACTTCGTAAAGAGCGCAAGAAAGAAAATTAAGAGCTAGTTCGCTTTGCGAGCTAGCTCTTTTGCATTAGTTAAATTATAATTCCGCCACCAACTACGATGTCTCCTTCGTACATTACTACGGATTGACCCTTGGTGATAGCGCGTTGGGGTTCGTCGAAAATAATTTCTAAAGTATCGTCATCAAGTTGGCGAACTGTAGCAGGTTGCTCAGCATGATGATAGCGAATGCGAGCTTTGAGGCGGCGTTCGCCTTCAATTCGTTCGCAATCGATTAAATTAATATCTTTGGCAATAACCTTGTTAGTGAAGAGACCTGCATTATCAGTCAGAATAACTTCATTTCTTTCGACATTGATTTCTTTGACATACATAGGTGCTGGCAGTGCGAGACCTAAGCCTTTACGCTGACCAACTGTATAGTGAATGATGCCTTTGTGTTTTCCTAAAACATTACCTTGCGCATCAACGAAATTGCCTGGCTTGAATTTTTTGTGAGTGCGATTTTCGATGAATTCGCTATAGCTTTGGCCTTTGACGAAGCAAATATCTTGGCTATCGCCTTTTTGGGCATTTACTAAAGCGTGGGACTCTGCAAGTTCACGGACATGTTCCTTGTTGGGTTCTTCGCCTAAAGGAAATTTTGCGTGGGCTAATTGTTCTTGTGTTAAAGAATAGAGAACATAGCTTTGATCTTTTTTTAAATCTTCTGCCTTTAAAAGCAGATAGCGTTTTTTCTCTTCGTCATATCTAATGCGCACATAGTGTCCTGTGGCAACATAATTACAACCGAGTTCTTTAGCCTTTTCAAAAAGATAGCCGAATTTCATATAGCGATTACAAATTATACAGGGGTTGGGAGTACGGCCTGCTTTATAATCATCTATAAATCTGCCAATAACAATCTTGCTGAATTCTTTTCGATAGTCTGCAATGTGAAAAGGTATGCCAATGCGGGCTGCTACAGCTTCTGCATCTTTAAGATCTTGCTCACTGCCGCATTTAGCATTTGGGTCCTTGTGGTCTGCAAGCTTCATAGTGCAACCAATGCATTCATAACCTTTTTCTTGCATCAAAAGAGCGGTCACCGAAGAGTCAACGCCACCACTCATAGCAATTAAAACTTTTTCATTCATAATCTATATGCTCCTAAAGCTAAAACGCAAATTAACATAAAATGTTGATGTTTTGTACAAGAAAATTCTACTACAAACAAATAAAATACACAAGAAGCTCATATTGTGATAAAATATACTGACAGATTCGACAAGGAGATTTATATGTCTGAAACAGTAGTTGGTCGTTTTGCTCCAACGCCCAGTGGCTTCTTACATCTTGGAAATGTGTTTTGCACTTTACTTGCTTGGCTTTATGCTAAATCGCAGAATGGTAAAATTGTTTTGCGCATAGAGGATTTGGACAGTAGTCGCTGTTCTATTGCTAAAGCTGATGCATTGGCCAAGGATTTAGAATGGTTGGGGATTACTTGGGACGAAGGAGCTTACGTAAATGAAAAGCACGAAGATTTTTTCCAAAGCAAGCGTTTTGATATCTACAAAGTCTATTTTGACGCGCTTTTAGAAAAAGATATAATCTATCCATGCTTTTGCTCTCGTAGTGGATTACATGCTGCTAATGCTCCTCATTTAAGTGATGGCCGATATATTTATCCTGGAACTTGTCGTAAGCTTTCTAATTTCGAACGAGAAATCAAGATGCAAAGTCGTAAGCCAAGCTATCGGGTAAAAGTTGTCGATAAAGGCATTTCTTTTGTTGATGGACATTATGGGGAAATGACTTATAATCTGTCCGAGGAAAGTGGAGATTTTATCATTCGACGTAGCGATGGGGTTTATGCTTATCAGTTGGCTGTTGTTATTGATGATGCGCTCATGCATGTTAATCAAGTTGTGCGAGGAGCGGACCTTCTGAGTTCTACGGCTATGCAATTATATTTGTACGAGCTCTTGGGATTAAAAGCTCCTAGTTTTACCCATATTCCACTTTTAGTTGCGCCAGATGGTAGACGTTTGGCTAAAAGAGATGGAGGCATGGAAATTCGCATTTTAAAGGATAAACTTAAACAACCAGAGCTTATCATTGGTTGGTTGGCTTTCATGGCAGGGCAGCTAGATAAATTTGAACCTATTAAGGTTCAGGAACTCCTGCCAATTTTTAATCCAAATAAAATTCCAAAAGAAAATATTATCGTTCCAAGTGAACTTTTGAACTTATAAGGAGGAAGAAATGAAAGAATTATTAATGAAATGGAAAGTAAGCATGCTTTTCGTGTTGGCGGTCAGCATTATTGTTGGTATTCTAGGTCAAGCATACTTGGGAAATCGTTGGTTGGGTATGATTGTAGCGTTGCCTTTATGTGCTTTGTATATCTATCAAACCTACGAAGCTGAAAAACAAAATCATGTAAAACAACATAGCAAAAAACATAAAAATAAATACAGATAATGAAAAATTTGGGGGCCGCTATTGTAGCGGTCCCTTTTTTTAGGAAATAATACTAAAAATAACCTGTTGTTTAACTAATATTTATTATAAATCTTTGTAAAAAGGGGCTATTTATGCTAATATAATATATTAGGTAATTATGACTCTTTATAAATTTTGCTTATAGTTAGGAGGCTGGCAATGAAAGAAGAAAATAAGTTTATCTATCCTGCAATGCTTAGTCTTACTAACAAAAAATGCGTAGTTGTTGGTGGCGGAACTGTAGCTCTGCGAAAGACGAAAACTCTCATAGAAGCAGGGGCTAAAGTTACTCTCATCGCACCCAATTTCGCAAGTGAAATTTTAGATCTTGCATCTTTGCTAACTCTGGTACAAAGGAATTATGAAAACGATGATTTGCAAGAAGCTTTTCTTGTTGTAGCTGCAACTGATAGCTTTGAAGTGAATCGTCAAGTTACTGAGGCCGCAACTTGTTTAGTAAACAATATTACAGAGCCAGAGCTTAGTAATTTTATTGTTCCATCAAGTTTTTCTAAAGGTGATATTCAAATAAGCATTGCAACTGGTGGAGTACCTGCATTTACAAGGAAACTGAAACAGTATTTGCAAGGTAAATTGCCAGAAAGCTTTGCAGAATTTAATGAATTCTTGCGAGAACAAAGAAATGTCGTTAAAAGTATTCCTTCTTCTAGTGCAGAACGTACCGCATTTTGGCGTGATGCTTTGAACGAAGAGGTATTTGATTTATTAGAACAAGGTAAAACTCTTTTGGCAAAGGAGATATTTTTACATGCAGTTGACCGTTTTAGGGCTGAATCACAAAACAGCCCCCGTTGAAGTTAGGGAACGTTTTAATCTTTCCGAGGACAGGATAAAGAAGATATTATCAGACTTACGCAGTTTTGATGAGATTATTGAAGCTGTGATTCTCTCAACCTGTAACCGTACGGAAATTTACATGGTTATTGATAATCCAGAAAAGACCATACCTTTATTTAAAGAACAGCTTGCAAAAATTGCAGGTGAATCTTATAATCCAGACTATTTCTATCATCTGAATGGTACTAACTGTGTTCGTCACTTATTCAGAGTTGCTGCGAGTCTTGATTCTCTTATTTTAGGCGAAGGACAAATTCTTAGCCAAATCAAGGCTGCCTATCAGTTAGCTCGTAACAATGATAGCACTGGTTATATGCTTAACCAAATTATGAATAAAGCTATTGCAGTGGGCAAGCGTGTTAGAACTGAAACAAGAATTGCTTTTTCATCTGTTTCTGTATCTTCTGCTGCTGTTGACTTAGCTATTGAAATTCTTGGCGATTTGACTACTGCTAATATTTTGGTAATTGGCGCTGGTCACATGAGCGAGCTTACAACTCGTCATCTTTTGGA
>JAKSOJ010000049.1 GCA_024405645.1 Phascolarctobacterium sp.
TACCGTTATTGTCAACCTTTTCATAGACGCCCTCAACCGGCAGGATATTAGCAGCCATCGCAGTTGAACAGCAAAGCATTGTAGCTAAAATTAAAGCTAATTTTTTCATGGTATCCTCCTACTTTGTTCCCTTAAGTTCCACACAAAGCTTCTCAAAGCCCTCTTGTTTTGCATGTTTTTCAAATTTGAAAACCTGATATTTATCTTTATCCTTAGTCCAATAAAGATAAAGCCAAGGACCTCGTCCGCCTCCTCGTGGATCATCAACTCGTTTGGTAACTTTTCCTCCCTTTATATAATCAAAGAATTCATTCCATTCTTTGTCAGAAAGTTCTATAGTACCAGAGACTGTAATATGTTTTTCGGTTAAAGGCCACACATCACCTTCTCTTTTTTCATGGTAAAAATAATGTTTTCCATCCTTATTGCTAAAGCAATAGCGTTGGAAATAAGGAGGATTAGTAGATGCACTAACTGTGTGGTAGAACTCCTTAACATCTGTAATAGCAATATCCTCGCCTACTTTATATTCACTTTTTCCAAAAGAGGCAATGCCTTCTTTACAACCAGATGCCATAAATAGTGCACCACAAGCAAAAACTACAATACAAGCCATAGTTAGGTATTTTATCATAAATTATCCCTCCTTAATTATTTCAATTTCTCTGTTAATTATATTTTACCAAGAACCGAGTATAAAGTGTACTAAATTTTTGTCACAAAAAAATTTTTTTCAAAAAATTGAACAAGAAAAAATCCGACTCCTCAATTGAGAAATCGGATGATATTTGAAAATTATAGTTTATTCTTTATCCACGTTTGCCATGAACATTTGTGCTAATTGAGCCATGTCGTCATTACCTTGAGCTTGGCCTTGCGCGCCCATGAACATTTGAGCCATTTGTGCGAGATCTGCACCTTGTTGGCTATCTGCGCTAGAAGAACCATTGAGCATGCTCACAAGTTGCATCATATCTGCACCTTGGCCTTCTTCCTGTCCGCCCATAAACATGCTAGCAAGGCTTGCGAGACCATTGTCTTCTCCACCCATGAAAGCTGCCATAACGGAAGACAGATCCATTTGTTCACCACGTTGATATTGGTCATAAAGATTTTGCATAACTGCAAGACCTTGAGCGATTTGTTCATCGGAAATGCTAAAACCTTTTTCTGCAGCCAATGCTTGAATTTTGCCAGTGAAAATATCTTTAGTGTCGCCTTCTGCAGCTTCAGATGCTAAAAACATTTGTAATAAAGCTTGTAAATCCATGGTAATTCTCCTTATTCTACTTCGTCATATAATTTTGCAACAGCTGCATCTACCAATGCGCTAATGCTAGAAACACTTCTTTCTTGGGGAAGACCGGATGCATCATAGCCAAGAGGAAGCTCTGTGCAAGCAGTCATGACGAGAAGGTCGCGTTCTGCCCAGAGTTCTTCGCACAGATTTTTCATGATACGTCCAGCTTCAGCCATTTTGTTGGCTTTTACATTCACAATAACTTCTTGAGAAGCATCGCTTTGTGCTTCGTTAGGAATGTAAAGAGTGTAGCCGTACTTTTCTGCAACCTTTTGATAAAGGCCACAAGCACGGGTACCTTTGGTAGAAAGCATCCAAGCGCCCTCGGGAGAACGTTTCATAGCTGCTTTAACGGTTTCTTCGATAATATGGCAGAACTCTACAGGGATTTCGTCCACAAAATCGTTAATGAAATAATGAGCAGTATTGCAAGGAACTGCGATTACATCAGCGCCCATATCCACTAATCTGAAAATGTCATTTTTCAACATGGGCAGAGGACTTTCGCCTTTGCCGAAAATTGCAGTGCCACGATCAGGAATATCGCAATCAGCAATCATATAAACTACAGGATGATCTTGGTCGCAATTAGCAGGACAACGCATTGCCAGTTGACGCAGAAATTCTGCACTAGCAGCAGGACCAAGTCCACCAAGCACGCCTAATTTTTTGCCATTTTTCTTGTATTGAGTCATTTTTCTACTCCTTATTCTTCTTGCCAACCCTTGCACAGGTCAACCCATTCTACATAACCCTTGGAGGTCTTTTCCAACTCCTCACAGGTAAGTTCGATGCAGGAATTATGGCTACCAGCTGCCGGGAAGAAAGTTTCAAAGCGTTTCAAAGAAACATCTAAATAAACCTTTACACCATCATTAATACCAAATGGGCAAACACCGCCAATGGCATGACCAATCATGGGTTCAACCTCGTCTGCGCCAAGCATTTTTGCTTTAGTACCGAAATATGCCTTATATTTAGGATTATCTACCTTAGCATCTCCAGCACAAACGATTAAGATTGCACTACCATCGGTCAGTTTAAAGCTTAAGGTTTTAGCAATGCGTTTAGGCTCACAGCCAACTGCTTGAGCAGCAAGTTCAACAGTCGCGCTAGATGTTTCAAATTCTTGGATTTTTTGCTCCATATTGAATTGCTTTAAATATTCACGAACTTTTTCAATAGCCATATTACACCTCAATTTATTTCAACTCTTTAATAGTTTTCTTTTTAGGGTCTACTTCTTTATTGGCTTCTCTATAAGCAAGAGCCTTCTTGCGAATTACGTCTCCCCCACGAGTACCATCTGTCGCATAAGGATTGTATCTAGGAGATTCAGGTGTTCCTAAATATTCCAAATCACCACGAGTATCATGATCACCATAGGAATCGTTCCACCAAGGATATGGTTTATGAGCCTTGGTATAACCATCTTCATTATTTGCTGCCTCACTATGAGTCATAACATGATTTTTATCGATAGGAATATCAAGCTTTTCGGTCAAAACTGCAACAACCCTAGCCAAGCTTTCGATTTGCGCTTCTGTAGGCGGTTGATCACCTAAAGATTGTCTTCCGGCTCCTTTGCCACAGGTCAAGGAAAGACCAATGCTACCTGTATTGCGTTTCCAGGTATGACGGCCAGGTCGAGCCAAATCACCCAAAGATACAATGGAACCATTTTTCAAAATATTGATATGGTAGCTGGGATAAGCCCTGTTATAGGAACCTGCAGTCCAATGCATATAGAGTTTAGGCTCCAAGCCTTCGGTTTTTGCTTGCTTCCAAAGGATGTCCTTCGCATCAGCAGCCAAAGAACCAATTTCATGCAAAGTCATTTTTTGCAAGGTGGATTTGTTGATGGTTTTGGTATGGGCTTCAGTAACCTTAAAGGTTGCATTAGCCTTGGTAGCTTTCAAACTACCTTGTACGCCAATTGGTAAGAAGGTATTGTTGTTGCCATGCCCCAAGGGTAAACCTTTTACAGCAGGCTTACCTGCCAATTTAGCATATTTTTCGATAACTTCATCTGTTGTAAAACCACCCTTTTCAGGAGCACAAGCAGTAAACTCGCCAAATACGATGGCATTAACATCCTTTAAAACGCCTGCTTGTAGGAGCTGGTTCAACATTCTATCTATACGATAGGAGCTTTCTCCTACTTCCTCCAAAACGAGAATTGCTCCCTTGCAGTCCGGTTGGTACGGCGTTCCCAAAAGCGAAAGGAATGTGCACAAATTACCACCAATGATATGACCAGTAGCTTCACCAGGCACAAGAGTATCCAGTTTTGTTCCTTCCGGCATGGGTACTACGCCAAGAGCATCGTTGGTTTTAAGTCCAGCGAAGAGTTGTTTCCAGCTATATTCCGAGCCTGTTTTCAGCTTGCTAATCATAGGACCAGAAATGCCGACTAAATTAGCCTTTTTATAAATTGCATTATGTAATGCTGTAATATCACTAAAACCAATAAGCATTTTGGGGTTATTGGCGATGGTTGTATAGTCAAGCTTATCAAGAAGCTGAGCACTGCCATAACCACCACGAAGACAGAGAATTGCATCCACAGTATCATCACCAAAAAGGCGATTTAATTCATCGGCTCTTTCTGCTTCCGTGCCAGCATAGGTTCCGTAGGATTTTCCCGTGGTAGGCTCTATACGAACCTTGTAGCCCTCGTCCTCGATGCGTTTAATGACATTTTTGTATAATTTCTTAACATCGCCTTTTACGTTAGAAGCAGGAGCTGTAATGGCGATGGTATAATCCTTTTTTAATGCAGCACCCTTTAGCGCTGCAGCCTCCAAATCTTGGGGCAGAGCAAAAAAGAGCCCTGCAGCAGTCAATATGGTCGCAAGACCTAAAATTTTATTTTTCATGATTTTCTCAGCTTTATACATTGATGCAGAAATTTTTCAAATATTGCTAGAGCATCTCCACAGAAAAGTTCTCCTGGGATGCATCCTTTTGCAAATCTAAATAGATATCTTTAAAACGTTTCTGCAGGTATAGTAAATTAACATTCTTTTGTCCGCGTAGCTTGCTTTCCAGGCGAGGATTAAAGCGAATAACGACTTTTCTCGCACCATTCATGGCAAGTTCGCAGATACGATTTTCTAAACTTCCTCGCAACACTCGTGCTTTCACAAGCTCACCCATGCTAGGATGAAATGGTCCAGCCAGAATATTGCCAGGTTCGCATAATTCTTCGTCTGGTTGAAGGCCAATGCGAATAACATTTACATTAACAGCGATTAATCTTTCATATAAATATGCAGCTTGCTCAACTGCATCCTCCAAAGCCAGAGGAACGAACTCACCCAATTCATAGCTTTTCGCAAGAGGAGTATTCTTGATGACAAGCAAGGGATAAATGCGAGCAATGTCCGGCTTGATACTAACAGCCTTTGCAGTTGTGTCCTTGAGGCTAGCAAAATCCTGACCAGGCATACCAACCATTAACTGCAGACCAAGCTTAAAACCGAAGGACTTTATAAGCTCTGCCGCTTGATAAACGCATTCCACGCTATGTCCCCTCTCCGCCTTTGCCAAAACCTTATCGTCCAAGGATTGCACGCCAAGCTCTATGGTTTTTACATGATGCTTTGCCAAGAGTTCAAGCCTTGCTGCATCAATGTAATCAGGTCTAGTGGACAAGCGAACAGAATCGATTATTCCCTTTTCATAAAGGTCATCGGTCAAGTGTAAAAGTTCTTCCTGCAGGTTCATATCCAAGCCAGTGAATGAACCACCATAAAAGGCAGCTTCATGCTTAGCATTGGAGCTCACATAACTCAACCATTTATCTATTTGTTCTTTAGCCCCCTCTAGAGCAGCAGTCTTTTGTCCACTAATGGTTTTCTGATTGCAAAAAACACATTGATGAGGACATCCTGCATGAGGGATGAAGATGGGGATAATGCTCACAGTTTCCCTTCCAAAACTAAATCAATTACCTCTGCCACTGCGCCTTCATCGTTAGTACGAGATGTAACATATTTAGCGCAGGACTTAACTGTAGGCTTGGCATTGGCAACAGCTACGCCAACTCCAGCGTTTTCAATCATAGGAATATCATTATTGGAATCGCCAATGCAGAGAATTTCCTCAGGCTTAACACCATAGGTCGCAGCAACGGACTTGACTGCTTCCCACTTGTTAACACCAGGCTCCATTAGCTCAAGGAAATTGGTCTTAGAGCTAGTAACATCCAAGAGACCTGCGAAATCCTTTTCGAATTCTCTCCAGCGTTGTTCAAAAACATCACCTTCGATAACAAGAAGCATTTTATAAGGAGCTTCCTTGGCATTGTAGAAGTCTTCTCCCACGCCAGTTATCGGAGTGCCAATAATATTTTGGTATGCATTGCTATAGTCGGTAATCTTTTCAACGAGAATATCGTCACTGCCAGAATAGAATTGCACATAATAGCCATTTTTCTTGCAATAATCCAAAACCTTCTGAGCGGTCTCTTGCTTCATTTTATGTTCATAATAAACCTTGCCACTCATGCTACCTTTAACAAGTGCACCATTGTAAGTAATCATGGGAATATCCAAGCCCAAATCCCTCGCAAATGGCACAGCACCTTTGTAAAGGCGACCAGTAGCAATCAGGAAAATAATGCCCTCATCAATGGCTTTTTTGATAGCATTTTTATTTTTCTCGGAAATCTTATGGTGGCTATTTAATAAAGTATCATCCATATCGGATGCTATAAGCTTAATTGCCATTATTTAACCTTCTTTAGAGATAATTTCATCAATATAAATAGAGATACATGGTAATGCTACAAGTACGAAAAGAATACTTGGAATGGTCATTTCGTAGGTCCAGCCGGGCAGAGCTCTGGTAGTCATGAGAACAGATTCATGACAGAATGCAGCCATAGTAAGCCAAGCCTCTAAAACATGGGTAATATTAATGCCATCCTTCGTGGTCAATACAGGACCCTTAACAACCTTGTTACGAACAGCTAGACCCGAATAGATTATAAAACCTACAATGAAGGACCCAGCAAACAGACCGCCTAGGGTTACGACATCAATAATATTTGTAGCATAATTAATAATGAAAAAGAGCACGCTAAGCGTTACCCAAAGAGTCAAAAAGTTAAAAAGTTTTTGTTTCATAAAGCACCTCAACTTAATATTATAGCACAAAATGAGGTAGAGAGCATTGCTTTAATTCTGAATTATAAGTTCTGAATGATGAATTGAAAATTATTTATATTTTATAAATTTTATTTAATCCCTCTCTCATTGACATTATCTGAAAATATAGTATATTATAAGCAAGTTGTAATATTTACTTCTTATAATATATAAAAAAGTTATTTATTCAGCGTAGCCGTTTTATATGGACCGTGAGAAAGGAGACAATTAAATATGAAACGAAGCGACAAATTCCGTCAAGCCAACCGGGAAGCAAAAGCAACTGTAATGGCAACTATTGCGGTAATCATATTTTGGACTTTAGCAGGTTTTGGTCTTGCTGGTTATGACATTAAAATTCTTTCCACTCCTATTTGGGTATGGATGGGCTGTGTGGGCTCTTGGCTTTTCGCATGCCTGGTAGCTGTTTATCTTGCCAACTGTGTTTGCCAAGATATGAGCTTTGACGACGGGGATGAGGAGGAATAATAATGGAACTTGCAAAAATTGCTAACCTTTGGCCCCTCTTACTCTTCCTTCTCTGCATGATGGGCGCAAGTATGTGGGCTCGTAGATCTGCATCCAAAGATGCAAGCTTTGTTAACAATTACTACATCGGTGGTCGTGACCTGGGCGGTTTCGTTCTGGCTATGACGACAGTTGCTACATATTCCAGTGTTAGTACCTTTGTTGGTGGTCCTGGCGTTGCTTGGTCCATTGGCTATGGTTGGCTCTATATGGCAATTGTACAGATTGTAGTTATTTTTTTGGTATTGGGCGTATTTGGCAAGAAGATTGCTCTTGTTAGCCGCAAAATCGATGCGGTAACAATTATCGATATTATTCGTAGCCGTTACCAAAGCGATACCCTCGCAAATCTTTCTGCATTCGTAATCGTACTGTTCTTCTGCTCCACTATGGTCGCTCAATTCGTAGGCGGCGCTAAGCTTTTTGAAGCAGTAACAGGTCTCAGCTATACAACTGGTCTTACACTCTTTGGCGTAATTGTAGTTTTCTATACTGCAATCGGTGGTTTCAAAGGCGTTGCTGTAACTGACGCACTTTGCGCATTGGCAATGTTCGTTGGTCTTGGCATCCTCTTCTCTTCCATTCTTGATAAGGCTGGTGGCTATGAAGCAATCATGAATCATCTGTCCACCAATCATCCTGATATGCTGGAACCCTTGAGCCGTGGCAAAATGCCCGTAAGCCTTTACATCAGCCAATGGATGCTGGTAGGCGTTTGCACATTGTCCCTGCCTCAATCCGTAGTTCGCTGCATTTCCTCCAAGGATAGCCAATCCATCAAGAGAGCAATGATCGTTGGTACCTTCGTAATCGGTCTCATGACCTTGATGGCAACCTGGATTGGTGTTATTTCAAAGGGCGTCCTCACTGGACCCCTCTCCCAATATGGCACTGCAGATAACATTACTCCGACTACTATTATTAGCTGCATGAGTCCTTTCTGGGCTGGCGTTACTATTCTCGGCCCTGTTGGTGCAACTATCTCCACTATCGATAGCTTACTCTTGAGTGCATCCAGCTCTCTCATTAAAGATATTTACATGCACAAATGTGCTA
>JAKSOJ010000005.1 GCA_024405645.1 Phascolarctobacterium sp.
GCACGAGGAGCAGGATTATTAGCATCAGTTACAGTGTCACCTACGCGTGCATCTCTAACATTTTTAATGGAAGCAGCAAAGAAACCTACTTGGCCAGCAGTAAGCTCATCAACGTTAACCAGATTGGGTTTGAAATAACCAACCTCGGTTACGTCAAATTCCGCGCCAGTAGCCATCATACGAATCTTTTGACCCTTCTTAATGCAGCCTTCCATAACGCGAATGTAAAGAACTACGCCTTTATAAGCGTCGAATTTAGAGTCGAATACAAGAGCCTTGAGAGACTCCTCGCTAGAGCCTTCGGGAGCAGGAACACGCTCAACGATAGCTTCAAGAACATCTTCAATGCCAAGACCAGTCTTAGCAGAGCAAAGAATTGCATCAGATGCATCAATACCGATAACATCTTCGATTTCCTTTTTAACATGTTCAGGGTCTGCAGATGGCAAATCTATTTTATTGATGACGGGAATTATTTCCAAATCATTATCTAAAGCCAAGTAAACATTAGCCAAGGTTTGCGCTTCGATACCTTGAGTTGCGTCAATAACCAAGAGAGCACCCTCGCAAGCAGCCAAAGCACGAGAAACCTCGTAAGTGAAGTCAACATGGCCCGGAGTGTCGATAAAGTTCAGCATATATTCTTCGCCATTTTTAGCCTTGTACATGCTACGAACAGCTTGTGCTTTAATAGTAATACCGCGTTCACGTTCCAAATCCATGGAGTCGAGGATTTGCTCCTCCATCTCACGTTTAGAAAGGGTACCAGTATATTCGATTAATCTGTCGGCAAGAGTAGACTTGCCATGATCTATATGAGCAATAATAGAAAAGTTGCGAATGTTTTTTTGATTAGACATATCCAGCTTCGTAACTCCTTATAATAATATTTTAATAGTTTATTATACCATTATACTTGCTTAACTGTAAATGCTGATTACCGAATTGCCCACTTAGTTGTTTATTTTACAAAGAAAAAAGGCGTCGTCTTTAGACGACGCCTCATCAACTTCTAATTAAGCCATTGCGTTAACTTTCTTAGCAAGTCTAGATTTTTTACGAGCTGCTGCGTTTTTGGAGATAATACCTTTACGAGCTGCTTTATCGAGTAAGCTAGATGCGTTTACGAGAGCTTCAGCTGCAACTGCTTTATCAGCAGCTTTTGCCAATGCTTCTACTTTACGACCTGCGTTACGAACGCCTGCTTTTACAGGGCCGTTAGCTGCACGACGTTCTGCATCAGTTTTTACGCTACGAACGGAAGATTTAATGTTAGGCATGAAATTCACCTCCTGCTAAACCAATTTTTTATAGAAATAATATTTTTTTCGTACTGCAATATTCTACCACGAACTTACATATAAGGCAATAGTTTTAGAAAAAATTTTTAATCTATTATCTAATACGGCATGCACCGTACCAACGAGAGCCATAATAGTCTGTAAATACGGGAGAAATTTTAACTGCTCTACCACCAGCATGAATAAAGTTGCCATCGCCTAAATAGATACCTACATGGGAAGCACCAGGTTCATAAGTAGTAAAGAAAACCAAGTCTCCTCTTCTTAATTCGCTAGGTTTTATAGGCTTGCCAGCAAATATTTGCACATCACAGGTGCGAGGAAGTTCGACACCAGCTGCTCTAAAGCAATATTGTACAAAACCGGAACAGTCAAAACCATTGGGAGTTGTACCGCCGAATACATAGGGTACACCCATCATTCTAAAAGCAGTATTCAACACTCGTCTAACAACGGGAGCTTCAGCACGGTTGACAGGCATTTCCCTATTCATCATCGCCCTAAAAGTTTCAGGTCCAACAATGCCATCTGCAAACATGCCCTTATCCTTTTGGAAAAGCTTTACAGCAGAAGTGGTTTCCTCGCCATAAAAGCCATCAAGAGAAGATACGGGATAATTAAGTTCTACTAAACGCTTTTGGACATCTAGAACATCCTGTCCCTCATCCCCACGGCTAAGTGATGCTAAAGCCGTACAGGAAATGCTAAGACTAAGCAAAATTCCAGCACCAAGAGTTAATATTTTTTTATAATTCAAGGGAGTTTCCTCCTTAGAAACGACTACACAATAAAAGTTCACTATACAAATACAGTATCTATTGTATCAGACTAACCCCATACTAGTCAAATCATTGAAGATTATTGGCAGTAGTTTGGGCATTTGCCGCGTACAGATCCTTGAAATCAGCACTAAAATCGTAGGGAACTTCAAAGATGGAGCTGTATGCTTGCAATCTAGCCAAAACACTTTCCCCTTCTGCGCCAGTTAAAATGGTAGGACAGAAGTCGTTTCTATAGGTAACAGATGAAATTCTGCAAGGAATAACCTTTTGGCCAGTTAATGCGACCCCCTTGTCCTTTGTCCAAGAAAAAGTTGCTTGGTAAATAAAGGTATCCTTATCAACAGGATTCCAGTTGGCGCCAAAGGAGAAATTACCCATGCTATAGCAAATTGGCTTACCATGATACATCTCAATGCCTTGCATAACATGAGGATGAGCGCCAATTACTACATCAGCACCAGAATCAATAGTGTAACGGAACACATCTCTTTGATCTGCAGGAGGGTAATAAATACGCTCTTCACCACCATGGAATTGAACCATAACAACATTGCTGCCAGCCTTACGAACATCTTCAATATCCTTTTTAATCATATCGTAGAGTTCGGAATTAGCTGCAAAAGAGGTATATCCCAAGAAAGAAATCTTAATACCATTTTTAGTGGTAGTGTATTTATGACCTTCGCCACTAATACCAATGTTATTAGCATTGAGAATATTCACTGTATCGTTAAAGCCATCCCAGCCACAATCATAAATATGATTATTGGCTACATGGCATACTTCTACGGAGCTAGCCTTCAAGGTATTTAGCTCTTCCGGATGGCAACGAATGGGAAAGGTTTTAATTTCTACGGGTGCATTATTGGTTAACGGGCCTTCTAAATTAATCCAAGTGAAATCGTCCTTCTCGAATACTTCTTTGACATTTTTAAAGAAATAAGTAGGACCGTAGGCACTATAATAGGACTCATAGGAACCAGGTTCTCTATATTCAGGGTCGAAAACTTGACCTTCCTCCAAATATGAACCCATAGTACAATCCCCTGCTACAGAAACCACTATGCTTTGCGGAACTGGGGGCGGAGGAGCAACAGGTGTCTCAGGAGTAGTTGGTTGTTCAATGGGCTTATCTGTTTGTCCAGATTGCGCTGACACATCTTTGCCAGTATTCTTGCTATCCTTACTCTTTTTAACAACCTTAACCTTTTTATTGGGTTGAACACCCAAATCAGCCTTAATTTTATCTGCCTTTTGCTCTTGAGTCAGCTTTGTCTTGGTTTTTGCAAACTTACCTTCCTCGACCTTAATATGCACATCCTCAGCTAAAGCGGTAAGAGAAAAGCTACCCAGGAGAAGAGTTATACCAGCTGCGGTAAATAATTTCTTTAATAGTCTAGATTTAAAAGTCTTCATAATATCATTAATTATTGGCGTCACCTTTAATAACGACCTTCATGCCAACCTTGGCATGTTCTTTGAGTTTACGAACATTATCGTTCAAGAGACGAATACAACCTTCTGACGCTCTATGATATGCATCGTCAGTTACAGTTCTTACAAAACGTTCATCGGGATTAGTGCCATGAATGCCAATACCATCCCAATTGCCCTTGCTTAAATTATAAGTGTTGAGGTAGAAGAACCAGGGGCCATAGGCGTTAGGAATCTCACCCTTGCCATCCTTGAAATCGTGGGACCACCAGCTTGCGTCGTTGATTTCTTCAATGGGGAATACACCATGGGGAGTAGTCATGTCCCCACTCCTAACCTTTTGACCAGGTTTTTGACCCAATGCACAATCACAGAAACCAATAACCTTATTTCCCTCAATCAAATACAGTTTGAAGGTCATTTTGTCAATATAAATAAATTTATCATTCGCAGGAATAACAGTGTTCCAAGCAGTTGCAGCATATTGTCTTGCTTCTACAGGGATATTATCCAACGGAGTTTTAATGCCACGAACATCTTTAAAGATATTCTCTACAGGCTTGGCAACGGGAGTAACAGCACCCTCGGGCTTAGTCGGTTTTGTAGAGACAACTACGGAAGAACCATTGCTAGTTTTAATCTCTTGCTTATCTCCAACAGTTTGAACTGCAGGCTTATCACTATTCTTTTTCTTTTTTGCGGAAGCTTCATTATTAAAGAAGCTACAACCCAAAAAGCATGTTCCTAATGCTAAAACACCACAGAAGGAAACTAATTTTTTAATATTTTTATCGTTCACGAGGATTTAATCCTTTCATAACACAACAATTAATTTTAGAAACAACATTACATTCTAATTTTACCATAGGGCTACCTTAGTAGCAAGAATAACGAAAAACAAACTACAAGCAAAAAGCGTGGCACGAAGCCACGCTTGTAATAAAACTAATTATTTTTTCTCGGTTTTCATAATGCGTTCCAACTCTTGCATGAAGTTCTTAACATCTGCAAATTGACGATATACAGATGCGAAACGAACATAAGCGATTTGGTCGGTTTGTTCCAGATACTTCATGACAATCTCGCCAATTTGTACACTGGAAACCTCGGACTCACCACTCATGCGAACTTCACGTTCGATATTGGTAGCAACCTCCTGAATCTTTTCGTAGGATACAGGACGTTTTTCAAAAGCCTTCAAAAGACCTTGCATTAACTTTTTCGGATCAAAGAGTTCACGACGTCCATCCTTCTTGGAGACAATCAAGGGAGTTTCTTCGTATTTTTCATAGGTCGTAAACCTTCTGCCACAATCAGGGCATTCACGGCGACGACGAATAGACCCGCCTTCTTCAACGGCGCGACTATCTACAACACGACTATCTCTATAGGAACAAAACGGACATTTCATGACTCAATCCTCCAAAATTAACGACGTTGCATCCAAGGCGGAAGTTCCATGCTAGGTTTAGGGCTAGATTGGAAGAGGCCAGTAGGAGCGGAAGGATTAGTAGGAGCTGCCTTTTGGTTAGCAGGAGTGCTATAACGATTATTGGTAGGAGGCTCTTTCTTGAAGCCAGTAGCAATAACAGTTACACGGATTTCGTCATCAAGGCTATCGTCGATAACAGCACCAAAGATGATGTTAGCATTTTCGTCAGCAGCTTCGGAAATAATTTCGGTTGCTTCGTTGATATCCCACAGGCTCATGTCACGACCACCAGTAATGTTGATGAGTACGCCTTGAGCGCCATCCAAAGAACCTTCCAGGAGCGGGCTAGCAATAGCAGCTTCAGCAGCAACTTTTGCAGCACCTTCGCCTTTAGAGGTACCAATACCCATAAGAGCGGAGCCAGCATCCTTCATTACGGAAGAAATATCTGCAAAGTCAAGGTTGATAAGACCAGGAACGGAAATCAAGTTGGAAATACCTTGAACGCCTTGGAACAGAACTTGGTCAGCATAACGGAATGCATCTACCATGGAAGTTCTCTTATCAATAACTTGGAGTAAACGTTGGTTAGGAATAGTAATCAAGGTGTCAACCTTTTCGTTCAGGTTGATGATACCATGATCTGCTTGGTTCATGCGACGTTTGCCTTCGAATTGGAAGGGTTTGGTTACAACGCCAACAGTAAGAGCACCAATTTCTTTAGCGCATTCAGCAACTACATGAGCTGCACCAGTACCAGTGCCACCGCCCATACCAGCAGTTACGAATACCATATCAGCACCTTCAAGTGCTTTAATAATAGCATCACGGGATTCTTCGGCTGCAGCTTCGCCAACTTCCGGGTTACCGCCTGCACCTAAACCACGAGTTAATTTGTCGCCAATTTGAATTTTGGTTTCTGCTTGAGCCAATAATAAAGCTTGAGCATCGGTATTAACTGCGATGAATTCTACGCCAGTTACACCTTCTTGAATCATTCTGTTGACTGCGTTATTACCGCCGCCGCCAACGCCAATAACTTTAATTTTTGCTAAGTTACCCATGGATGTTGTTTCTACATCTTCAAACATTGTTCCAGTCCCCCTTAACTTGGGCTATATTATTATAGTAAATTACAATTAACAAAATTAATCGATTTTTATTATTTCAACACGAATATAGGAATTTCCTGCCAGTATTAAAAATTATTTTCCCATATATAGTCTTCTGATGACTGCTATATTTTGGAATATTCTCGCTCCAAAGATAAGTACAGCCACAAGATATAGGTCTATGCCTATATACGTACCTGCAAAGCAAAGGAATGCTGCGAGGATACCATTCATGAAGAAACCAGAGATGAAAATCTCGGTATCATAGTTGTGTTCCAAGGATGCCCTTACACCACCTAGCACAGAATCCAAGCCTGCAACCACTGCCACAGCCAAGTATCTAGCATACTGAGGAGGAATGGTAAAAGGACTAATCATACCTAGAACTAAGCCAAGAACAAGACCAACTAATGCATATGCAATCATTTCTTCTCGCCCTCCTTAGTTCCATTTTGCATAGGATTCTCTTTAGGAAGTTCAACCTTAGCATATTCTAAAGCGTTACGAACCTTGAGAGCAGGAATCTTTACATTATCCTTTTCGGTAATTTTTACCTCAATACCCCAGAATTGGAAGGTATCCACAACACCGCCCTTTATGCGTAAAGCACTGGAAAGGGTCTTGGGATCACCTATGGCCTTCAAGGAATATGGTGCGGCTACGCGCACGTTATTTACAGAAACAGTAGGCCCTGCACAGCGAATCTCGGTTGTAGAAACAATGCGTTGCTCATTCAAAGCGATTGCTTCCGCACCAGATGCTCTAAGTTCGTTTAGAACACGCAGAAGATCTTCATCATGAAGAATGTACAGATTGGGATTCTCCCCAGCCTTTGTTGGAACCTTGGAATCGTCCATGACAATTTCCACGCCCTTACCAACTACTGGCGTTGTACCTGCCAATAAATGCAAATGCCCCAATTCCGAATCAGAGATACGACTTGCTGCATTCTTCTTGAATTCTTCTATTTCTTTTTGCAATTTTTTATTTTCTGCTTCCTGTGCCTTCAAACGATCTGTTAAGTCTTGAACACGTTCTTGGCGGACGGATTTCTGGCTTTCAGTAACACGATATTGCGCAGACAGCATAAAACCAAGAACCATGAATACGGCGGCAACTGTTAGCTTGCCTTTCATATCCATGGTAAAAAGTTCTCTCATTTGCCATTACCTCAATTTTCACTCTTAGGAATAAGTTTAATGTATGGTTTAGCAAATGTCAAATCAATATATTCGGCATTAATATTTTTTCCTTTAATTTGGTTATAAACAGTGTTAAAAAGGTCAACTTTTTGATCTATTTCAACTGCTTTTCCCATCAAGAAGGGGAAAGATTCTTGCATACGCAAAGCAACATAGCCTTTATCGTCCATTGAAATTTCGCCGATTTTATCACGAGTTGAGGCTTCTATGCTTTTCAAAAAGACAAGGACATGAGTGACTGCTTCATTATTGACATCATCACCAATATAAGCATTGCCACATTTAGCCCCCACAAACACAGGGCATTTGGCATCTGGAATTGCTGACGCAACTTTGACAACCTTACCTTCATAGTCTACACAAAAATAACTGTGATAGGAGTTCGCTACATATAAAGCAGGTTCACGCTCCACAACACTAACGCGAATATCCCCAGGGAATTTGTATTCCACATTAGTTTTTTGGAAGCGAACGTCCTTTGCCAAAGTATCTCTAATCTTCCCAACAGATAAATTAAAAATGTTGAAAGGAGCTCGCCCTCCACCCATCTTTATAATTTCATCAACCGTCAAGAGATTAGTACCACGAATATCGCAATTGCCAAAAGCAAAACCTGGTTGATGTACATATCTATAAGAACTAATTGAAGCACTAACAACTACAAGGATGCAAAGAACAATTTTCAAGAGGCGCAAGCGATTGGCCCGACGACGCTTTTTTATATTGTCTCGTGTTAGGGTACCCACCTGCGTACCTCCTTTCGAAAGAATCTCTAAATTTTATAACTAAAAAATTATTTAGCGCTTAATAAAATCTTTTCACAAAGCTCTGGGAAGCTAATGCCTGCCGCAGCCGCAGCCTTAGGAACAAGACTGGTTCCTGTCATACCAGGTACGGTATTTGCTTCCAAAACATAGCCTACGTTCTTAGCTTCATCATACATAATGTCAACGCGAGCTACACCATTAAGATCAAGAATATGATAGGTTTCACGAGCAAGGCCTTGAATGTAGTCAGTAACTTCCTTGCTCAAAGGAGCTGGGCAATGATAGTCCGTAGCACCTTTTGTGTATTTGCTATGATAATCGTAAGCACCACTATGAGGAGCAATCCAAATAATTGGTAGCACAACAGGCTTACCAGCTTCTTCCATAATGGAGACTGTTAATTCCTTGCCGGTAATGCATTCTTCAACCAAAACGTGATCACAAAGCTTAAAGCATTCTTCCAAAGCATTAATGATTTCAGATTCATCTTTAATCATATAAACACCAATACTAGAGCCTTGGGATGCAGCCTTAATAACAGGATTATTGCCAAAGCGTTCTAAAATTCTTGCTTTAATAACTTCTAAATCCTCAGCTTCTCTTTTTTGCAGAATCAGGCAATCAGGAGTGCTGATACCAGCTGCTTGCAAGAATCTCTTTGTTGCAACCTTGTCCATAGCAACAGCAGAAGAAAGTACACCACAACCAGTGTAGGGCATACCTGCAGCTTCCAAAATAGCCTGCAAACGACCGTCTTCACCATAAAGTCCATGAACTGCATTGAAAACAACCTTAGCATCCATAGCCTTTAAATCGCCAATCAAAGTATGAGGAACTAATTCTAATTCTTGAGCATTGTAGCCTTTTTCCTTCAAAGCTTCGCAGATAGCATGACCAGTATTACGGCTTACTTCGCGTTCTTCGCTAGGCCCCCCAAGCACTACTGCTACAACATCATTTTTGTTCATTTATTTTTACGCTCCAATTCTTTAACCAATTGTTCTCCAACATTTACAACATTGCCTGCGCCAATGGTGATTACCAAATCGCCAGGCTGTGCATTTTCCTCAAACCAAGCTTCAGCTTTATTAAGTTGAGGAACATAGATTACATTTTGACCAGTTGCTTTTTTTATTCCCTCTACAAGAGCCGCGCTAGTTACACCAGGAATGCTCTTTTCACTAGCAGCATAAATATCAGTTACCAGCAAGGTATCGCAGCCTGCAAAGCATTTACAGAAATCATCAAAAAGAAGTTGGGTTCTTGTATAACGATGAGGTTGGAAAACCGCTAAAAGTCGATTGGGTTTTGTTTGCAGAGCAGCCTTGATGGTTACACCAATTTCGGTCGGATGATGTGCATAGTCATCAACCACCCAAATACCATTGACCTTACCCTTAGTTTCAAAGCGACGCTTTGCTCCACCAAATTTTGCCAAAGAAGCAAGAATGACATCAACAGAAATGCCCAATTCTCTTGCTGCTACAAAAGCACCCAAGGAATTCAGTACACTATGACGACCAGGAACAATCAGGTGCACATCACAAAGGAATTCTCCTTTGTAGTAAAGCTTATAGTTAGTGCCATCGGTATTATAGGAAATCTCGTCCGCAGTGTAGTCTGCTTCAGTTCCAGCAATTGCATAGGTAATTACTGGTTTATCAGTTTCTTTTACAAGACGTTTTATTTTTTCGTTATCAACGCAGAGAATAGCCTTGCCACCCTCTTTTAAATTGCCCACAAATTGTTTGAAGGCTTGGTAGATGTTTTCCTCTGTTCCGTAATGGTCCAGATGGTCGTCTTCAATATTAGTAATAACTTCCAAAGCAGGATAGAACTTTAAGAAAGATCCATCACTTTCATCGGCTTCAGCAACTACATGAGGACCTGCACCATTTCTAGCATTGCCACCGAGAGCATCAACTTCGCCACCGATGATAACTGTGGGATCAATATTTGCATCAGTTGCAATGCAACCAATCATAGAGGTTGTAGAAGTTTTGCCATGGGCACCTGCTACAGCAATACCCTCTCCAGCATTCAAAATTGCTGCTAAAACATCGCTTCGATGCAGAACCGGCAAGCCTCTTTTTTGAGCCTCCACAAGTTCAGGATTATCTGCGTGAATAGCAGTGGAAACAACAACGCAATCAGCATCTTCTAATTGAGACGCTTCATGACCCATGTAAACAGTAGCACCCTCTTCAGCCAAACGTGC
The DNA here is from genome assembly GCA_024405645.1 of Phascolarctobacterium sp. Classification (GTDB taxonomy): domain Bacteria; phylum Bacillota; class Negativicutes; order Acidaminococcales; family Acidaminococcaceae; genus Phascolarctobacterium_A. Next base: position 10,249 of record JAKSOJ010000005.1, read on the forward strand.
TGAAATACGGTTGGAATTTAAGTCGGAACCTCTGACTTCATAATTTCTTTTTAAGAGAACATGAGCCAAAGCACTCATACCTGCTCCGCCTATTCCTATGAAATGAACTTTATGTAAATTCGCCAATTTATTTTCAAACACGGGAGTTCCTCCTCACTTTTTAACCAAAGCTAATGCAGCTTTAGCTATTTGCTCGGCAGCTTCAGGCTTACCCAAGGAAGCAGCCGCTTCTTGCATTTTCTTGAGTTCCTCAGGATTGTTCAGGAGCTCTTCGATATTGGCAAGAATCTTCTCTCCAGTCATATCTTTATCTAAAATTACTCTTGCAGCTCCGTGACCAGCTACTGCTCGAGCATTGTGTTCTTGATGGTTAGCCGTTGCATAAGGATACGGAATGAGGACGGATGGAATACCAGAAGCCATCAATTCAGCAAGGCCAATGGCACCTGCTCTAAATACTGCAAGATCAGCAGCAGCCAAAGCAACGGGCATATTATGTAAATAGGGTTTAATGATAATATTCTCTTTCACGCCACCCTGGGAATTAATTTCTTTCATGTAATCGTCGTAGTTAATGTCACCAGTTGCATGTAGAACCTGTACATCCTCACGACCGGATAATTTGAGTTCTGCTTCTAGCATTGCTTTGTTAATGCTACGAGCACCTCTAGAACCACCACTTACGAGGATAGTTTTCTTTTTAGGGTCAAGGCCAAGCTCTTTCAGAGCTTCATTTTTTTCGTGCTCTAAAATTTCGGTACGAATGGGATTGCCAGTGTAAATTTTCTCGCTAGAACCAGAGAAATATTTACGTCCTTCCTCATAACCCAAGAAAACCTTCTTAACAAAGCGGGCCAAAATCTTGTTGGTAACGCCAGGCATCGCATTTTGCTCTTGAATGCAAGCAGGAATGCCTTTCAACGCTGCCATAAAGCAAATCGGACCACAAACATAGCCACCAGTACCAATTACCAGATCTGGTTTAGCATCAGCAACAATTTTATAAGCATCTGCAAGGCCAGAAAACAGTTTGAAGAATGATCTTACTGTATCAAAACTCAGGCTTCTTTTAAAACCTGCAACCTCTATAAACTTTAATTCGTAGCCATATCTTGGGATGATGTTCTTCTCTAGGCCCTCTTTAGTACCAACGAAGAAAATTTCAGCATCCGGACACTCTTTTTTAATTGCATCTGCAATAGTAAGTGCAGGGTAGATATGACCTCCAGTGCCACCACCGGACAGAATTACTTTCACTTCTAACTCACTCCTCAACTATTTTTCCAAGGCTCTAACTAATGCTTTAAAGGTATTGCCTCGTTCGGGGTAATTTTTAAACATATCATAGGATGAACATGCAGGGGACAGGAGAACTACCTGGGGTTTTTGGGCAATTTCATAAGCAATATCCACTGCATCCTTAAAGCTTGTTGCCAAGCGAATATTTTCGATACCTGCTGCAATTGCAGCTTTGTTAAAACGGGCTTGTGCAGCACCTAGAAGTATCACACAATCGCATTTTTCTTTGGCAAGGTTCATCATCTCGGTCAGATCGGTCATCTTATCATAACCACCCGCCAAGAGGATAATATGGCCATCTTCAAAGGCCTCTAAAGCTTTAATAACGGAATCTGTGTTAGTAGCTTTAGAATCGTTATAGTAGGGAACGCCATTAATCGTAGTTACATATTCAATGCGATGTTCCACTGCATTAAAGTTTTTCAGAACGTCCGCCATATCTTCAATGCTTACGCCAGCAAAGAAGCCACAAGCGATTGCACAAAGAATATTTTCTTCGTTATGCCCGCCAAAAAGCTTCACATCTTTTACATTGCATACCGTATATTCTTTATCCTTCCATTTTATCACAAAATCGCCATTTTGCATAAAAATTCCCTGTTCTAATTGGACTTTTCTAGAAAAGAAACAGATTTGTCCAGAGGAATCCTTATCCCAAGTTTTGACGATGGGATCATCATAATTAAGTACGGTATATTTGCTAGCATCCTGGAGTCTAAAGATATTCTTTTTGGCTTCTCCATAAGCCTCCATAGTATGATGACGATCGAGATGGTCAGGAGTCAAATTGAGGACTGCAGCAATCTCTGGAGCGAAGGTTTCAACCCTTTCCAATTGGAAGCTGGACAGTTCAGCAGCGAACCAGCTATCCTTCGGCAAAGCCTCAACCTCTTTGGACAATGCCATGCCAATATTTCCCCCAACTGCAGAGGGAACTGGTAATCTTTTGAACATCTCTCCTACGATAGTAGTAGTTGTTGTTTTACCATTGGTACCAGTAATTGCCGCCATGTGGCCAGCATAATTCTTGTACCCAAGCTCAACTTCGGAAATGATTTTTATGCTTTTTTGCTCTGCTACGCGTATATTTTCGATATCTGTAGGGATACCTGGAGAAAGCACTAAAAGGCCAGCCTTCTCGAGAAGAGCTGACCAGTTTTCACTGCCAATTACGAGACCACCATTATTCTTTTCTAGGAGCGCACTAAGTTCTTCAGATATGCTAATAGGATTATCATTATACAGAAAAACTTGCTCACCATGCTTTGCTAATACCTCCGCGGCTCCACGTCCGCTTATACCGGCACCATATACGATAGCGCTCATTTTGTCCCACCTCGTAGTTCTATGTTAAAGTTAGTATTTCTAATAAAGTTTTATGCTGATTTATGGAAATTATCTTATCATCCACAAACCATAAGCAGCTGCACAAAGGAGGCAGCTTACAAGAGTAAATACTTTTACGACCTTGGTTTCTTTCCATTTAACGTCGTTCCAGCCACCTAATTCAAAATGATGATGCAAGGGGCTCATACGGAAAATTCTTTGACCGTGAGTATACTTGAAGTATGCAACCTGCATAATTACGGAAGCTGCTTCTGCAACATAAACGCCACCGATTAAGATAAGAAGTAGCTCGGTCTTGGTCAGAAGAGCCAAAGCTGCAACCGCACCACCCAAAGCTAAGGAACCAGTATCGCCCATGAATACCTTTGCCGGATGATGATTAAAGAGCAGGAAGCCACAGCAACCACCGAATACAGCCAACGCAAAACCAGCCATATAAGGCATATTTAAGGAATAGCAAATTGCTGCATAAACCAGAGCAACGGGCAAGGTTACGAAGGATACGAGACCATCCAAGCCATCGGTAAGATTTACCGCATTAGTTGTACCCACTAAAAGCAGGAAAACAATTACGTAATATGCCATGCCAAAATCGATAGTCGCATTAAAGCCAGGAATCCAAAGATTGGTGTCTTGGATATAGTGCTCAGCGTACCAAATGTAAGCACCTGCCATAACAAATTGCATGAAGAATTTTTGTCTTTCTGTCAGGCCAAGGTTTCTCTTCATAACAACCTTGATATAGTCATCAACAAAACCGATAACAGCATGACCCCAAGTGAGAATCAATGCGATCATTACAGAGGGAGTTAATTTCCCAAACGCCAACAGAGATAACACAATGCCTGCCAAAATCATGATACCGCCCATAGTAGGAGTACCGCTCTTTTTAGCGTGGGATTTGGGACCAACCTCGCGAATCATCTGGCCGAATTTTAATTTATGTAAATAAGGAATGAGTATAGGTCCAATAGCAGCACAAACGATGAAGGCTGCAACGGGAATCAAAAGTGTAGAAAGCATTTTTCCACCACCAATCTAAATAGTTATGAGTGCATTATTGAAACAACTCCAGCATCTTATTAACCTGCATAGAATGAGAACCCTTGAGAAGTATGATGTCCCCTTCTTTTGCAAGTGCAACAAGAGCCTTACCTGCTTCTTCACGGTTAGCAAAATATTCAGCCTTGCCACCAAGCTTTTTGAACTCATCTGCAATATATTTTGCTTCTTCGCCATAGCAGATAATGTAATCAGTACCTGCAGCCAGAGCCCAATGAGCAGTACGACGATGAGCATCCTCACTGATAGGACCAAGCTCCAGCATATCTGCTAAAACTGCAATGCTACGAGCATTATTGGCCTTTTTGGCAACGCCCAAGGTTGCAAGACCAGCTTCCATACTAGCAGGACTTGCATTGTATGCGTCGTTGATAAAAGTGATGCCACTTTGGTGTACGACCTCTTGGCGGCTACCAGTTAACACTGCATTTGCCAAAGCATTTGCAGCTTCCGCAAGTGAAACGCCATAGCATCTAGAGCCTGCAATGGCACTCAAAGCGTTATATACATTATGTTCGCCGATTAAGCTAAACTTAACTGCAACCTTTTCCCCAGTTGCTTTTTCGGTACAAGTAAAGCTTGTACCCTCGCTGGTAGTTACGATATCGCTACCAATATAATCGCAAGCTTCTGTTAAGCCGAAGTGTATTACTTTTGCTTTAGTTTTATCTGCAGCCTTGCGTACATATTCGTTATCTCCGTTCAAAATTGCAAAACCATCGGCAGGCAAATCTACAACAATTTCGCTCTTAGCTTTACCAATGTTTTCCTTGCTACCCAAGATTTCCATATGAGTCTCACCAACATTGGTAATGAGTCCACTATCAGGATTAGCAATCTTGCAGAGAGCATCGATTTGTCCCAAGCCACGCATGCCCATTTCTACAACTGCAATATCAGTATCAGGTTTAATGCTCAGCAAGGTATAGGGCAAACCAATTTCATTATTAAAATTAGCTTGAGTTTTAATGACATTATATTTAGCAGCAAGGCAAGCAGCCAAAAGATCTTTTGTACTAGTTTTGCCGTTAGAACCGGTAATAGCAAAAATCTTGATATTTTGCAAAGTGCTGCGATAGTAGTGGGCAATATCCTGGTAGCCTTTCAAGGTATCTGCAACCTTGAATACACAAACATCAGCAGGAAGATTGTCTACATCAGAGCTGATTACTACGCCCTTTGCGCCAAGTTCGATTGCCTTAGCACAATAAGCATGACCATCGAAGCTCTCACCCTTCAAAGCGACAAAAAGCTGACCAGGGGTAATTTTACGGCTATCTGTGGACACGCCTGTAAATTCTTGCTCACCATTGCCAAGGAAAGCTGCATTCATAGCCTTTGCTAAATCTTGTGCTTTAAACATTTCTATCTCTCCAATAATCCATAACAACCTCACGATCGTCAAAATGGATTGTTCTATCTTTCAAAATTTGGTAATTTTCATGACCTTTACCAGCGATGAGAATTACATCATCAGCTGCTGCATTTGCCAGAGCAAATTCGATTGCTTCCTTACGGTCTGACAGACGGAAAACCTTCTTGCCTTCCGGTACATCCTGAAGAGCAGTAAAGATTTCGTCAATGATGAGTTCGGGATCCTCAGTACGAGGATTGTCACTGGTTACGACAATATTATCCGCTAGATCCAAGCAAACCTTGCCCATGATGGGACGCTTACGATTATCCCTATCACCGCCACAGCCAAACACGGACCAGAGCTTACCTTTAGTAATGCTACGAGCCGTTGTAAGCACGTTTACAAGGCCGTCAGGCGTATGAGCGTAGTCGACGATACAAGTATAGGGCTGGCCTGCTTCAACAAGCTGGAAGCGTCCTGGAACGCCGTCAAAGCCATCTAATACGGAAACGATTACATCTTTATCAATGCCTTCTGCAATCATGGCACCAACAGCAGCCATAACGTTGTAAACATTGAATTCGCCAGTAATCTTAAGTTCTAAATCCATCTCGCCAATTGGAGTTTGCAGGTGGAGCTCCATGGCTTTGGCGCCAACAACGAATTTAATGGGATAAATATCGTTAGTATCTGCTTTGCCGTAGGTCAAACAAGGAACATTAGTGCGTCCCTTGATAATCTCGCTAGAAGCATCGTCCATATTGAAAACTGCATGCTTATTGGGTTTATTTCCTTTAGCCAGGCCTTCAAAAAGAAGACTCTTAGCATCACGATAATTTTCCATAGTTTTATGGAAATCTAAATGGTCTTGTGTAATATTTGTGAGCACTGCGCAATCGTATTCGCAGCCTGCAACACGTTTTAAAGCAAGAGCGTGGGAGGAAACCTCCATGACTACATAATCACAGCCTGCCTCTTGCATAGCAAATAAAGTTTTTTGTAAATCTACAACATCTGGAGTTGTGTTGTGAGATACGGTTACTTGGTCCTCAATCATGATGTTGATAGTACCAATGAGGCCTACCTTATGACCTGCTTTACGCAAAATTGTACGAATGATATTGGTAGTAGTGGTTTTACCATTGGTACCAGTAAGACCAATCATACGCATCTGCTTACCGGGATAATCGAAAAAGAAGGGAGTAATAACTTCCATCGCTGCACGAGTATCTTCTACCTTAAGAAGAGTTACACCTACGGGAATTTCCTCTGGTACATCTTCAACAAGAGCTGCAACAGCACCTTTTTCCACTGCAGATTTTAAAAATTTATGACCATCAACAGTAGCACCCTTCAAGCAAATGAAAAGGCTACCGGGAATTACTACGCGAGAATCCGCAGTAACATCGGTAATTACTTTATCGTCAGAGCCAAGCACTTCAATGTGGCCCAAATTTTCAATGATTAAATCGATAAGAGAGGATAATTTCTTTTCCATGAGACACCTCCTAAATGGAAATGGCAGCCTATTTTAGGCTGCCTCTCAAATTTCCTATTTAAATTATTATACAGAGCAGTATGAAAGGCTATGTTTAATTTTTCGCCATAGCGACGGCTGCGCTACCTTTTTTAGCACCAACCTGATTAACATAGAAGTTCTCACGAGCTACGCTCATGCCCAGCATTTGAGATGCTAAACCTCTAATACGTTCAGGGCCCTTCAATTGTTCAACTTCAATTCTCAAAGCACTATTAGTTGTACGCAAAGATTCCTCTTGCGCACGCAATTTTACTAAAGTCTGACCGGCATCGTACATTGCAAGACTACGAACTACACAAAGAGCATAGATAGCCAACACAGTTCCAACAAGCACCAAAGCCTGTTTTCTTTGTTGTTTTCTATACAGCTTTCTGCGTTCTTCTCTTTTAAGCGCTTCTTCTGCTTCTCTATGCCTTTGTTGATCTTCCCAAGTATATCCATACTCGTACTCGGGATCGTATTCGTATTTTCTTGCTAACATTAATCTCTCACCCTAAATTTTAATTGCATATCTTAGTCTTGCACTACGACTGCGAGGATTCTCTTCAATCTCTTGTTTAGACGGGGTTATATTCCCCGCTTTTTTTAATTTGGATTTCTGTCCACATACACAAACAGGAATTTGCGGAGGACAGGTGCAACCCTTTACCAGCTTTGCAAAGGTTTGCTTGATTATGCGGTCTTCCAAAGAATGGAAGGTAATTACTCCGATACGACCACCACTTTTTAAGCGATCCACAGCTTTTTCCATGGTAGTTGCTAGGATTCCAAGTTCGTTATTAACCTCTATGCGAATCGCTTGGAAGGTTCTTTTGGCTGGATGGGGGCCATCGATTCTAGCACCTTTAGGAATTGCCTTTTTAATAACATCTACCAACTCAAAAGTAGTAGTTAAAGGCTTTTCCTTTCTTGCTGCTACGATGAACTGAGCAATGCGTTTGCTCCAACGCTCCTCACCGTACTTAAAGATGATATCGGCAAGCTCTTCCTCTTTGTAATTGTTGACCACATATTCTGCATCGAGGCTTGCTGTTTTATCCATGCGCATGTCCAAAGGACCGTCATGCATATAAGAGAAGCCTCTCTCCGGTGTATCCAGCTGATAGCTTGAAACACCTAAATCGAAGAATATTCCATCTATTTTATCTATACCAAGTGTGTCCAGTACTTGGTCGAAATTTTCAAAGTTGGATTTACAAACCTTAGTTTCACAAGCAAACTTGTTTAAAAGTCTTTCACTGCCTACTGCAATAGCATCATCGTCTTGGTCGATACCGATTAGCATTCCACCTTCTTCCAAGCAGGAAGCAAAGCCCCTGGAATGTCCTGCACCGCCCATGGTGCAATCAACATAGATGCCCTTTTTATCTTGAATTAGAAAATCCACGCTTGCTTCAAGCAGGATGCTTGTATGTTTGAATTCCATGAATTAGATTCCCAGTCCTGATAATTGTTCAGCCAACTCGTTGATATTTTCTTCGTTAGCTTCGTTGTATTCGTTCCATTTAGCTGCATCCCAGATTTCTGCCCTGGAACCAACGCCAGTAATGATTGCATCCTTTTCCAAGCCAGCATGCTTTCTGAGGCTGGGAGGAATGCAAACCCTACCTTGTTTATCGCATTCGCTTTCACAAGCGCCTGCCAAGATGAAACGAGTGTAAGCGCGAACTTCCTTAGAGGTGCTAGGTAAAGCAGATAACTTTTCTACCAGCTTTTTCCATTGCTCCATGTCGTATACGCTTAAACAACCATCGAGACCTTTGGTGATGATGAATTTATTGCCAAGCTCCTCACGAAACTTAGAGGGCATAGCAAGACGACCTTTTACGTCAATAGAATGTTCATATTCACCTAAAAGCATCGTAAATTCACCCCTTTTCACCACAATTCACCACTTTTATAATATTATACAGAGATTTTTAGTGTAAATCAATAGAAAATTGCCTAGAAGTAAAATTTTTTCTCACAAATTTTAAAGTTTTTTCAGTAATTTTTTTCGTAATTATCCACCGAGTTATTGCGATAAATTTTCATTTAGAATATTTGTACAAATTGATTAAAGATGATATAATAAGTTGACTGTCAAACTGACAAACAACTACACAGAAAGAGGTATATAAATATGATTACTGAAGATACTAACATCATCGACGCTGTGCAAAATCATCCTGAAATTCTTGGCGTATTCGCTGAATATGGTCTGGGTTGCGTAGGCTGCATGGCTTCCCATTTCGAAACCATTGGCCAAGGTGCTGGTGCACATGGTCTCGATGTTGCTGCATTCATTGCTGATTGCAACAAAATCATTGCTGAAAACGAAAGCAAATAATTAACAAAAAGCTGTACAGTTTTGCTGTACAGCTTTTATTTATCTCAAGGAGGGTAACCCATGAAAAAAGTTGCAGTATTACGTTGTTTGATCACCTCTGCTTCCTGTGCGGCAACAGGTTGCTTCAAAGCATTTAATAACAAAGAAAAAGCATTTGAACGCTATCAAGGTGAAGATATCCAAATGGCTGCCATGTGGACCTGCAATGGTTGTGGCAAATCCATGTTGGAAAATCAAGAAGGCATCCAAAAGAAAATTGATCGCATGAGCCTTAACGAAATCGACGTAGTTCACCTGTCCCACTGCTGCACAAAGACAAGAGATAACGGTGAAAAATACTTATGTCCCAAGATTGCAAAAATTGCAGCTGAGCTTGAAGCGAAAGGTATCGAAATCGTTAACGGAACCCACTAATTGCAATAAAAAAGCTGTGTACTCAAAAAGAGCACACAGCTTTTATTCATTTGTACAGGAAATATGGTGTACGTGGCAAAGGACTTGCTTTATCAGGAATTTGGTAAATACAAGTAGTCCTGCTGCATAGACCTACAGCACTGAGACTATCTCTGTAATTAAGAGTTTCTCCCGCATGGGAATTAATATAATATTTGCAATATGAATCTTTACAAGTTCTTTGCTTGTTGGATGTGGAAATAAGTATTAACACATATTTGCCTCCTCTCTGATGTAATAAAATTGAGATTTGGCAAAAAGCGTGATTGTCAGTCAAAAAATTTGCAAAATACTTAATTTTTGTATAACACATTATAAACTCTTTTTCAGAAAATTCCCAATTAGATAATGTTATAGGAGCATTTATAGAAGATATGTATAATTTTGGGCAATATCAAAGTATACCAAAGATTGCTGATACTAATTGATGCTAATTTCCCCAAAATGTGCTAAAATGTTATTATACTTTTAGGAGGCATTATGCATCAATATTTATTTCATATAGGAAATTTCCCCATCCGCATGTATGGTCTAATGCTGTGCATGGCCATCGCTCTTGCAACAGGCACTGCTTATTTCCTAGCCAAGCAAGACGGTCGTTGGCATGATCACGTTGTGGATATAGGAATATACGGAGGCTTTGCCGGACTCATAGGCGGAAGACTTTGGGATGTTTTCTTCTTTGATTGGGAATATTATTCCGAGCATCTTTTGGAAATCCCCTACGTTTGGCAGGGTGGTATGGCTGTACAGGGCGGTATGCTAGCAGGCATCATCGCTGGCATTATCTATTGCAAGCTGCACGATATCGACTGGTTAGAGTTTGGCGACATTGTTATCCCTTCACTGCTCATTGGTCAATCCATCGGACGCATGGCAAACCTGTTAAA
>JAKSOJ010000050.1 GCA_024405645.1 Phascolarctobacterium sp.
AGCAACTGCCTGAGTACACATTACAGTACCATTTTCCACATCGCCCTCAATAAGTCCACGTCTTAGAGTACCAGTGCCCATTGCCATAAGTTCTTCATTAGAAGCACCAGAGATTTCTTTTGCATCATAAGCAACAGTAAATGCATTTTTAAGACAACGAACGCCAAGATTACGGCTATAGCCTGTGGTTACGGAATCAGTATCAGTTGCACTAATAATTGCCTCTTTGGCATTTGCATGAATAACGCATTCCTCTGTAAGCATAAAGCGACTACCCATTTGTACGCCAGAAGCGCCCATGAGCAATGCAGCTGCAATACCTCTACCATCAACAATACCACCAGCAACTAAAACGGGAATATCTTTAACTTCGGCAAGAATATTTTCCATCAAACTCATGGTAGTTTGCTTACCGATATGTCCGCCGCCCTCCATGCCTTCGATAACCATAGCATCTACGCCAGCCGCAGCCACGCGTTTTGCTAATTTAAGATTAGGAATAACAGGAATAACCTTAATGCCTGCAGCTTGCAATTCTGCAATATGCGGCATGGGGCTACCAGCACCAGTAGTAACAAAGGCAACCTTTTCCTCACAGACAACCTTTTTTATCTCTTCAATATTAGGAGCCATCAGCATGAGATTAATACCGAAGGGCTTGTCAGTCAAAGCTTTTGCCTTGCGAATCTCTTCACGTACCCATTCTGCACTACGACCTCCAGTCGCTATAATACCAGCTCCACCAGCATTAGAAACAGCACTTGCAAGATTTGCCTCACTTGTCCAAGCCATTCCGCCTTGAATAATGGGATATTTAATGCCTAAAAGTTCAGTAATTTGCGGTCTCATGATAATCCTCCTTATACACAAAATTCTATATTGTACATCTACAATACATTATATACTAATTTTATAAAACAAACCAGTTATATTTGCTTATGAAACTGTTTATAAGTTTACACTGTAGCAACAATAAATAATTATAATGTTACTACAATTGACAGAATTAACAAAAAATCTTAAAATATTGTTTATCTAGCAAAAACATCTTATAGGATGATTGTAAATAGAAATACAAAAAAGAAAGAGGTCAAAAACATGAGATCTGACATTGTTAAAAAAGGCTCTACTCGTGCAGCTCACCGTTCCTGCTTCTATGCATTGGGCTACACCGAAGACGAAATGAAGAAACCTTTAATTGGTATCTGCTGTGCAGCTAACGAAGTAATTCCTGGCCACATGCACTTGAACCAAATCGCCGAAGCTGTTAAATACGGCGTATTAGAAAATGGCGGCACCCCGATGATGTTCCCCGCAATCGGTATTTGCGACGGTATTGCTATGGGTCATGACGGCATGAAATTCCCCCTGCCTTCCCGTGAATTAGTTGCTGATTCCATCGAAGCTGTAACCATTGGCCAAGGCTTTGACGCATTAGTTTTAATCCCTAACTGCGACAAAATCGTTCCTGGTATGTTAATGGCTGCTGGCCGTTTGAACATTCCTACCGTTGTTATGTCCGGTGGTCCTATGCTTCCTGGCCGTTACAAAGGCAGAGACATCTCCATCTCTACCGCTTTCGAAGCTGCTGGTAAATTCGAAGCTGGTATTATCGACAAAAAAGAATTAGACGAAATCGAACATGTATGCATGCCTGGTTGCGGTTCTTGCGCAGGCCTGTTCACCGCGAACACCATGAACATCATGGCAGAAGTTCTTGGTATGGCTCTTCCTGGCAATGGCACCATTCCTGCTCAATATAATGGTCAACGTGCTCGTCTTGGTAAAGCAGCAGGTAAAGCTGTTATGGAAATGTGGGAAAAACAAATTCTTCCTCGCGACATCATGACCTTGGACGCATTCAAAAACGCAATTACTGTTGATATGGCTATCGGCGGTTCTTCCAACACTGCTCTCCATCTTCCTGCAATTGCACATGACTGCGGCATCGATCTTCCTTTGGATCTCTTCGACAAGATTTCCAAGAAGACTCCTTACCTGACCAAACTCAGCCCTGGCGGTACTCACCACATCATCGATATTTACGAAGGCGGCGGTATCCCCACTATTATCAAAGAATTGACCAAAATCAAAGGTGCAATTAAAAAATCCTGCATCACCGTTTCTGGCAAAACCATTGGTCAAATCATCAAAAATGCAGTTAATACCCGTCCTGATGTAATTCATACTGTTGAAGATCCTGTTGATACTACTGGCGGTATTGCAATCCTCAAGGGCAACATTGCTCCTGAATGCTCCGTTATTAAAGCATCTGCTTGCGATCCTTCCATGCGTGTATTCTCCGGCAAAGCTAAATGCTTCAACTCCGAAGATGATGCAATCAAAGCTATTTGCAGCAAACAAATCGTATCTGGCGATGTAGTTGTAATTCGTTATGAAGGTCCTAAGGGTGGTCCTGGCTTCAAAGAAATGCTTAACCCTACCTCCGTTCTCGTAGGCATGGGTCATGACAAAGATGTAGCACTCCTCACCGACGGTCGTTTCTCCGGCGCAACTCGTGGTGCTTGCATTGGTCATATTTCCCCTGAAGCAGCAATCGGCGGTCCTATCGCTCTTATCGAAGACGGCGATATCATCGATATCAACATTCCTGAACGTACTTTGAATGTTCGCCTTTCCGATGAAGAACTTGCTGAACGTAAAGCTAAATGGGTTTGCCCGCCGCCTAAAGTAACCTCTGGCTACCTCGCTCGTTATGCAGATCTCGTAACCAGTGCTGCTTATGGTGCTATTCTTCAATCCAACTACGAAAAAGAACGTAGCGGCAAAAAATAATCTTTAATAAAAAATTAAACCACTGACTTTCGCAAGATTGTCAGTGGTTTTTATTTTCAGAGTTCATTCTTTAACTCTGCCATAGTTTTATGAATTACAGGATGTACAACATCTGGTGCGATTTGAGCCATAGGTACAAGAACGAAATCACGATTTTGCATATCAGGATGAGGAAGCTTTAGTTCTTCGGTATCCATTACTACATCTTCATAAAGAATTAAATCGAGGTCGATATTCCGTTCACCCCAATGGCGCTTTCTTACGCGTCCCATCTTGTTTTCGATTCCCAAAATGGTTCTCAACAAAGCCAAAGGTTCAAGAGTTGTTACAACCTTTATTACCGCATTTAAAAATTTAGGTTGGTCAGTCACGCCATAGGGTTCAGTAGAAATATAGTCACTTACAGCAAGAACCTCTATCCCCTGCTCCTTGATATTTTTAATAGCAGTATCTAAATTTTCCTTGAGATTTCCCAAGTTAGATCCAAGCGCGATAAATGCCTCATGCTTTAATAATTCTTGGGACATTTGATTGCCTCCAGCATGCGAATAGCATCAACATTTTCTTTTACGTCGTGAACCCTTACCATTTGAGCTCCAGCATAAACAGCTTGACAGCTAGTGGCAATTGTTCCAGCCAAGCGTTCTTCCGCAGGAATATCGCCCAACACCTTGCCAATGGTACTCTTACGACTTGTTGCCAAAAGCACAGGATAACCAAAGCTTGTTAATGTTTCCAAATCTCGCATAAGCAGAAGATTTTGCTCTACATTTTTAGCAAAGCCAATGCCAGGATCAAGAATAATCTTATCCTTCCCAATGCCTCTTTCGGCAAGAAGCTTCGCTCTATCGTAAAGATATGTTGCAACCTCACTCACAACATCCTTATACTCACAATTGCTTTGCATGTTTTTGGGTGTTCCCCTCATATGCATAAGAATGATAGGCGCATTCATGCGAATCACAGTGCGAATCATATTTTTGTCTGCTTCCATAGCAGAAATATCGTTAATGATATCTGCACCACGCATAATAGCAGCTTCTGCCACTTCCGCACGATATGTATCTACAGACATAATAACTTGAGGATATGTTTTACGAATTGCCTCAATGGCAGGCAAAATCCTACGCGCTTCTTCCTCTTGACTAACACTATCACTGCCAGGACGAGTACTTTCTCCGCCAATATCAAGAATATCAGCTCCTTGAGCTAACATTTCCCCTGCCTTTTTTACAACAGTATCAATATCAACTCTGCTTCCAGCATAAAAAGAATCAGGAGTAACATTCAAAATACCCATAACCCTCATCTTTTCATATGTCAGTTCGCGTCCATCCGCAAGTCTAGTAATCAATGGTTTAGGATTTAATGCCTCATGTAATTCCTGAGCAATTTCAGACATGCCAAAGAAGCCCATTATCTCCAGCTTTTTAATAAGGATATTGTAATGCTTACGAGTTCCCAACAGAAGCACATTGACATATTTATCTTTATTTAAAATTGTACTAACAGGAGTTACAGCATCTCCCCCACAGGCAAGCATTTCTTGCTTAATAACATTGGCTGCAGGAGTACGCACATCTATTAATTTCAAGGGGATAATTTCCGCCTTATTGGCAAAAATGGGCAAACTTGCTTGGTGAGCTCCAATGCCATTAATAGCACTGGTCAATTGCTCTGCATTAATTTTCATCAGCATATGCTTCACCCTTCTCTACAACAGCAAATGCATTATGATTATGAATGCTTTCCACGGATTCAACCTCTGCACGGAACCAAGAAATGCGTTCATCTTCATCTAATAAAATGGATAATTCACGAACAGCATCCTCTACGAAACGAGGATTATCATAGGCATGTTCGGTAACATATTTTTCGTCAGGACGCTTTAAGAGTCCATAAACAGGAGAGCTTGCAGCCTTATCGGCCATTGCAGCAAGTTCCTCTAACCAAACCATTTCCTTTGCCTCGATAGTAATCTTGGCAAAAGCTCTTTGATTATGAGCACCATAGGAGGAAATCTCCTTGGAACAGGGGCAAAGGGTTTGAATAGGAATTTCTGCTTGCACAGTCAGCTTGAAATCCGTATCCTTTTCCGCAGTATAGATACAATCAATGTCCATAGGTGCTACGTTACCAGTTACAGGGGCAGCCTTTTGCAAGAAATACGGAAACTCCATTTTCATGAAAGCCTTCTCCGCATCAAGATGCTCTTTTAATTGGTCCAAAAGATTTTCCAAGCCAGCTAAACTAATAGGACCAAAACTTTTCATGCATTCTACGAAGCGACTCATATGAGTGCCACGCAGATCATGGGGTAAATCCACAGCCAAGGTTACACGAGCCACGGTATGTTGACTTCCCTTTTCTTTATCTAAAAGTTCGATGGGCCAACGCAATCCTTTAATGCCAACATGCTTCAGAGGAATATTGCGTATGTCCTTTTCGTTTTGTACGTCCTTCATTTACTCACCTCTGTAAACACAGCCACTAGTGCGTGTTTCCCAAACCTCTACCTCATAAAGATGATAATGGTCACTTTGTAGCAGATCAACTAATTGATTCCAAACCCACATAGAGATATTTTCAGCACTGGGCACAGGAATTACGTCATTCAAACAATAATGGTCCAATTTGGAAAGAACTACATCCTTTACGATATTTTTCAATTTGATGAAATCGATAACCATACCCTCATGGTCAGGAGTTCCTTCTACTTTTACAACTAATTTATATGTATGACCGTGCAATCTCTCACATTTACCATTATAGGCTGGCAAAAAATGTGCTGCATCAAAATCAAATTCTTTAATGATAATCATAATTTCTCCTTACAGCTTGAAGCCAGCAAAATTGTCAACCTGGCGCAGTGCCTCATAAGCAACAATAGCAGCACTATTGGACAAATTAAGGCAACGTGCTTCGGCAATCATGGGAATACGCACGCAATCCTCTGCAAATTGTTCATGAATTTCATCGGGCAAGCCCTTGGTTTCACGGCCGAAAATCAACAGGCTATCCTTGTCGTATTTAACATCTGCATAGCTTTTATGAGCCTTGGTAGTCAAAAAGAATTTAGAATTATCCTTATATTTTTCTAGAACTTCATAAATGGAATCGTAATAATGAACGTCAACGAGGCTCCAATAATCAAGTCCAGCGCGTTTTAAATATTTATCGTCCACACTAAAGCCTAGCGGACGAACAAGATGTAAATGAATACCAGTTGCTGCACAAAGACGAGCAATATTACCTGTGTTACCAGGAATTTCTGGTTGGAATAATACTATATGCATAATGATCTCCCTACTTTTTATCTTTTTCTTCTATATATTTCCAAGCGCGTTCCCTCATGCGATGAGAAGCAGCACTTTCTTCTTTGCTATCCTTTAATTTGATTTTATTGTCTTTTTTGTCTCCAGGAGGCAAGGTCAACATATTTTGGTAATGAGTCATAATTTTTTCGCAATAATTACCTCCCATTGCCCAAGTTCCGTTTAAACCATACCACTTGTCGATAAGTCCTCTCTCCATGCGAATACCATGAACCAGTTTATAACGAGGGTCAATAACTGCAGTTTGAGGCAGACTAGTACGAGAATAAGCCAGAAGATGTTGAATGTGAGCTCTTGCACCCTCTTGTGGAGTCTTAAAGCGCACTCCCTTTGCGCCTCCTCCTACAGTACCGAGACCACAGAAATTGTTTTGGCTAGGCAGAACATCTCCTCCATATCGGAAGAAGCCTGTCTCCAGCAAAGCCTGGCAAAATGCCAAATCCGGACGAATACCTTCTCGACTTGCTTCCAACCAATATACGTTAACGATTTCTTCCATGGAACAGTCCAATCTTGCGTTGGGATTGGTTTGCTTTAGATAAGTATATGCTTGATGCTTAGTAGCAACAGCATCACCCACGATTTTGATTTCTTTGAAATCGTTAGGAATTAAGGAACCACGGAAATAGGTTTTACCGTCTCTAACTACTAAATCAGAATTTTTAGGAACAGGCTTTTGCACAGGTTTTGTATTATTAGTAGGTTTCACACCAGCTTTACTTTCTTGCTTTATGCCTTCAGTTTTTTTAGTGATTACCTTGCTATCTTGCTTTGCAGCACTCTTAGGATTAGCATTTTTATCAGCTAGCTTTTCCTGAGTTTTTTCTTTGTTGACTGTAGCTTTAGCGCTTTCCTTTTCTTGAAGCTTAGGTCCTTGGTTAGTCACAATGCGTACATCCTGAGCAGATTCCACTTTGTGCTTAGGAATGATTTTAGAACTAGGCTTTTTGGCAGCCAAGCAATCTATATTGATTGATAAAATGCAGCTCATAATTATTGCTGCAGTTATGTATTTTTTCTTCATGTCATTCTCCAAAAGAAGATAATATTTCAATTTATTATTTTACCTTAACTTGTGCAAATGTGCAAACCAAATCATACTTCAGCACTCATAATCAAGAATTTCCTTAATTCCGCATTCAGCATTCATAATTCAGCATTTCTATGATATAATGAATTTAATATATTGTAGGAGGTAATTATCATGGCTCAATTCCATTATATCAACCATGCTTGCTTCACCATTACTGCTGGTGGAAAAACTTTCCTTTTCGATCCTTTCCTCGATGGCAACCCAGAAGGTTTAAAAGCTTCTGATATCAAATGTGACTATATTTTCGTATCCCATGCTCATTGGGATCATATTGCAGACGCATATGAAATTGCCAAAGCAAACAACGCTACTATCATCTCTACTGCTGAAATTGCAAATCAAGCAGGAGAAAATGGTTGCAACGCTCACGGCATGCATTTAGGCGGTACCTTTATGTTCCCCTTCGGCAAGGTTCGCATTGCTCTTGCTTACCATGGTTCCGGTATTGCAGGTGGTCATGCTTGCGGCTTTGTAGTTGATTTGTGCGGCACTAAAGTATATTTTGCAGGCGACACTGCTCTCTATGGCGACATGGCACTTCTCCAAAGACAAGATGCTTTTGATTATGCAATCATTCCTATTGGCGGTAACTACACCATGGACCCCAAGGACGCAGCAATTGCTTGCGAATTCTTAAAAGCTAAATATGTAATTCCTGTTCATTACAATACCTGGCCACCCATCGCTCAAGATCCTGAAGCTTTCAAAGCAGATGTTGAAGCGAACACTGATTCCAAGGTTATCATCGTAAAAACTGGCGAAAC
>JAKSOJ010000051.1 GCA_024405645.1 Phascolarctobacterium sp.
GCATTTTTTTCTTCTTCCTCGTCTAAGACGATTCTTACCGTTTTTGATATTTTTTGTTTTGTGCAAATTTATAAAATATATTCATCAATTCGCAAAAATATATTCATCAATCCGCAGGATTGATACATTCACTCAGCATTTATAACTTAACAATATGCACAATGCATGTTCAGTGTTGCTAATTCAGTATTTTTACCAATTCTATCAGCGCAAGGATGATGGGAAAATGCACGAGATAGACTATTAGTGAATTCTTGCCTAAGACTTCTAGAAATTTGCAGTGGGGGGCTTCTAGCCGCGACATCACACTTGAGTTGATGATGAGGTTATAAAGGAAGCATCCTGCCCAGAACATTAAGATATGAGGAAAGATGGGGAAATAGTCTAGGGAAAGAAAATCATCAAAGGGAAAGCCTAGATAAGTGGTTACCCAATTGGCGTAGAATTCGTGAGGCATGGCAAATTTGAAGTCACCTACGCCGATATAGCCACAATACATCTTGTGGGTTAGGAGAAAAATTCCAAGGCAATAAGCAAAGCTAAAGCCAGGGGAATCCTCAAAATGGTCGAGCAGAGGCGTTGAGATGAGCATAGCCGAGCCCATAAAGGTAAAAATACCAAAGATTATGGGTAACAGAGGCGTTGCGATGAGGGTTACGGCAGTAATCATAAGACCTGTCAGGAAAACTACAAGACCTCTTTTATAGGGATTCTTGCTAAACCTTAGGCAAAAACCTGAAAGCATGATGAAGCCCGAGGCTGTTATTTCTTGCCAAAGCAAGGGTAAGCCTTCAATGAGAGCAGCGTGGCTATTATAGAAGGTGTCGCCAGCAATCCACGCTAGATGGTAGCCCATCATGGAGATGAGAAGAAGTCCTCTTAGCTCATCCAAAGCAATATATCGTTTTGCTTTTGTAATAGTAGAATTCATAATTAACTCATTTTCATAAATATTTTCTTCAATTTAACATATTTCGGGTTATTTTTCAATTCATAACCATTTCGATTCAGCATCCTAATTTAGCATTTTCTAAATTATTGCGCAGGAAATATTTTGTTTTTGTCGAAATGTACCAATAATAAAGGCTGTAAAGGAGGGTGCACATGGTATTTACTGGTTTTTGGGGTTCAATTCTTGCTCTATTGTTAAATCTATATTTTACCTTTCCTTTTGCCGTGCCTGGCTTGATTATTTTGGGGCTTGGCTATTTGGGCTATATGGATACCAAATGGGGCTATTATTGGCTTGGACTTTGGGTTATCGGCAATGCAATTTTTATGTTTGCTTTGGGTGGTTTCGTCAGCTGGTCTAAAAAAGTTGCCAACGAGCCACACGAAGAGCGACCGGACATCAATCCCTATTCTCCTAAGAACGAAGACTATTTTCCTAAGGGTAAGAATAAATCGTCTAATGAGTAATTGTTTAAATATGCAAAATGTATAAAGTAGTCTAGGAGGTGTTTTTATGGAACTAGTAAAAGTTTGTGAATTGACTATTTATACTGCTGCGGATGTTTTTGTAAATGGCATGCCCATCGACAAGGCTATTATTGAAGAGGCGCAAAGATGCAAACTTGCTGGCGGCACTGTGCTCAAGGCTGCAGGAGGATTTGCTTCCAAGAAACGTGGCTTCGGTCGTGCTAAATCTGCCATATTCAGTAGCGAGGCAAATCTGCCCATTATCATCAAAATTGTTGATACGCGCGAATGCATTGACAAGTTTCTTCCCTATCTAGATGAGATTGGTGAAAAACATTTTCTTGTGACTTTGCACGAGGTAGAGGTTCTCAAGACCAAATATATTCGTCAACATCTTGAGGAGCTTAGAAAGATGTATGAGGAAGCGTAAAATAGTGCTGAATGGAGGAAGAATTGCAAGGCGATTGAGAATTATAAATTATAAAATGTAAATTGCACGAAGGTTCCAGAAGTGTTTTCTGGAACCTTTTGTCATTAAAAAAACAAATCTACAGTGTATGATATGTATAATGGAATGATTATTTTTTAAAAATGTTAAGTATATGGAGGGCGAATTTATGAAAAAGATGCTTTCTTTGGCTTTAGTTGGCCTTATGTCTGCTTGTGCGGTTGCTAGTGCAGAGGTGCGAGTTCTACCTGTAGATGGTCCTATTAGTAAGAAAATTTGTATACCTCCTCCATGTCCTCCGCCCATTAGCAATCCTGTAAAACCCCGTCCACCCAAGTATAATAATGATATCGTTGTAAAAACTGATAAAGATGTAGAAATCGTCTTTGTTTTAGATACTACTGGTTCCATGGGTGGTCTAATCCAAAGTGCCAAGGATAAAATTTGGTCCATTGTCAATGATGTTATGCAGCATCAAAGAGCTGGAGCAAAGGTGCGTATTGGTCTTGTGGGCTATCGCGATCGTGGGGACGATTATATTACGAAAATTACCGAGTTAAGCGAAAATTTGGATGAAGTCTATCGAGATTTGATGAATTTCAAGGCTCAAGGCGGTGGTGACATGCCTGAGGATGTTCGCAGAGCTTTGCATGAAGGCGTTAACAATGTCCAATGGTCAGCACCAAATGCTAAGCTTGCTCGCATAGTATTCCTTGTTGGTGATGCAAAACCTCATACAGATTATAAAGATTATCCTACAACTGTAGAAACTGCCAAGAAGGCGAAAAAGCAGGGAATTATCATCAACACCATTCAATGTGGCAATTTGCCTGAGACGGATAAATATTGGCGCGAAATTGCCCAATATGCCAACGGCGAATATTTTGCCATTGCTCAAGATGGTGGTACGAGAAGTATTACTACACCCTACGACGAAAAATTAGCGAAGCTGAGTAGCAAACTAGATTCTGCCTATGTGCCTTATGGCGCTCCTTCTATACGCGCGGAGGCTCACGTTAGAGCAGAAGCTACTGCAGACGCCATGGTGGGGGCCGCATCCGAGGCTAAGGCTGCTCGTGCTTACAACAAAGTTATCAATAAGCATGCTTATTCTAGCGACGATTTGGTGCAAGCAATTGAAAATGGTAGCGTGAAGCTGGCGGATGTAAAAACCAGTGATTTGCCAGATAATATGCAGAAGATGAGCATGGCAGAGCGCGAGGATCATATTAATAAGCTAATTGCAGAGCGCAAGGCTACTCGCGAAGAAATTGCCAAGGTTTATAAAGAGCGTGACGCCTATATTAGGGCTCATACCGAAGATATTGCAGACGGTTTTGATGCGGCAGTGGCTGAGGCGTTGCTGAAGCAGATTCAATAATGCGTAATAAAAAGTTAATACGCTAGATATTACTGATTTTTGACTTAATATTTTAAAATTAATGTACTAGGGTTCCAGGGATAATCTCTGGAACCTTTTGTTATTGGAAAAAGCAATTTTATAGTGTATGATATATGTAATGGAATTATTATTTGCAAAAATGGTCAAGTTTTTTGTGAGCATACGAGGAAGAGGAATATGAAATTAATATTAGATACCGAAAATATTGAAAATATGCAGTTAGTTTTGACTGAAGAGGATAGGGCGAAGCCCCAAGAGCAGCTGATGGAGGAATTTGAATATGCCATGAGCTCCTTCTTTGTGTCCTTCTGCTTGAAAAACAACTGGGATACCGAAAAGGCGAAGGAAATGAAGCAATCCATCTTCACTAAAATTGATCGCCATATAGCAAATATGTTTACTCAAGGTGTGCTGGAACCGGCCAATGAAACTGTTGACGAGGCTTACTTAAAAGAATTGCACGATCAAATGGCAGAGGCAGGCTTTGACGAAGACGAAATAGAACAAATGGTAGAATTGGTAAAAAAATACGGTAGTTTGGAGAAGGCGTCGGAATATTTGGAAAGCCTCGCGGAAGAAGAGGGCGTAGAACTGAATCAATGATGAATTTAGGTAAAATTGCCATTCTCCCTACAAGTATGTTACAATAGACCTATACTATGGAGGACATAACTATGCCCGAGAAGAAGAGAAAACTTCATGGCGTATACCTCATGGCCTTGATTATGCTGCTCCTTTCCATATTACCCCTAACAGGTTTTGACATCGCAAGACGCATAACTGTTAAATGGGATGGACAGGAAAAGGTTGTTAAGACTAATTTAAATCAACCTGCTGCGGTTATTAAATTAGCCGGTGTGCCCATGAATCCAGGAGATGGCTACCAAATTGTGGGCGTTAACCCTGTTTTGCAGGATGGCTCCGTCATTCAGGTGTTACGCGCGAAAAAATTTAAAGTTCATCGTAATAATGAAATAAAAGAATTTGCTTCTACAAAACCAACTGTTGGCGAAGCTCTTAAATCCGTCGGTATTGCTGTTAAAAAAGACTTTGTGCATCCCCCTGTTGAAACTACTTTGGAAAATGACACCCATGTCTATATCATCAACAAGGGCGAGAAATTTAATTTTACCGAGGAGCCAATTGAGGCACCTATCGAGTATAAAGAAGATTTTGAAATGGCTTTTGGTACCGAGCAGGTCATTTATGAGGGCAAGCAGGGTACGGTAACCGTTGTTTCTAAGTCCTTCAAGGATGAGGTTGGCGGCTTTAATATTATGGAGCTTTCTCGCAAGGAGAAAGTTAAGCCCGAGCCCAAGGTTATCAAGAAGGGTATGGCCATGAGTGTAAAAACTCCCAATGGCTATAAACGCTATACTAAAAAGCTGCGTTGTGAAGCAACTGCCTACATCGCTACTGGTAACCCAACAGCCACAGGTATTATGCCCTATTGGGGTGTTATTGCTGTTGATCCAAGGTTTATTCCTTTGGGAACCAAGGTCTATATCCCTGGCTACGGAGTAGCGCTTGCTGCTGACACGGGTGGGGCGATTAGGGGCAATATCATCGACCTTTTTATGAATACCTATACCCAAGCCATCAACTGGGGTAGACGTAACGTAGATGTATATATTTTAGCTGAATAATAGGTGTACAATGTTAAAAGAAGTACTTGTTGTCGAGGGCAAGAGCGACACTGCTGCTATTGGCAGAGCTCTGGAAGCAGATACCATCGAAACTGGCGGTTTCAATCTTGCTCCCCATACCTTAAAACAAATTGCCGCTGCTTATTCCAAGCGCGGCATTATTATCTTAACTGATCCAGATGGAGCAGGCGAACGCATTCGTAAATTTTTGACGGAGCGCTTTCCTGAAGCAGGACAGGCTTTTATTCCCCGCAAGGAAGCAACTGCCAAGGGGGATGTTGGCGTAGAGCAGGCAAGCCCCGAGGCTATTTTGAAGGCTCTGTCCAAGGTGCGTCATCATGAATATGTTCCTCAAAAGGAATTTACTATGGATGATCTTTTCAAGAATAATTTGTCCGGCAGTGCAGACGCTTCCAATCGTCGCGATGCTTTGGGAGCAGAGCTTGGCATAGGACATGGTAATGCTAAGCGTTTTTTGGAGCGCTTGAATCGTTATGGAGTAACTAGGGCAGAGTTTGAACAAGCTTTGGAAAAATTAGGAGATTAAATTGGATAAACCGATTATTGCAACACCACAAGTAACAAATCATATATTGCATCGTTTTAAACTGCGTGCTGACAAAAAGCTGGGCCAAAACTTTTTGATTGACCCCAATATTGTTAAGGGAATAGTGGAAGCAGCAGAACTGAGCGAAAAGGATCGCGTGCTGGAGGTTGGCCCTGGCATTGGTACTTTGACTCAAGGCTTGGCTGAAAGTGGAGCTTCCGTTGTAGCAGTAGAGCTGGATAAACGCTTATTACCCGTATTGGAGACCACTCTCGAGGGTTACGATAATGTACGCATTGTCAATGGCGATATTTTAAAGGTTGATATTATGGCAGAGGTAGATGCACCAGAGTTTAAATGCTGCGCGAACCTGCCTTACTATATTACAACTCCTATCATCTTCGCACTTTTGGAAAAGAAAATGCCCATGGAACGTTTGGTTGTCATGGTTCAAAAGGAAGTTGCGGAACGCATGGTTGCAAAGCCAGGTGGCAAGGACTATGGCGCTTTGTCCGTATCCATCCAATATTATACAGAACCTGAAATTTGCTTTATCGTGCCTCCTGAATCCTTTATCCCCGCACCTGCGGTGGATAGTGCTGTTATCTGCTGCAAGAGACGCACAAAGGCTCCTGTAGAGGTTAAGGATGAAGCAGTGTTCTTCCGTGTAGTTAAGGCTGCATTCTCCTTGAGACGTAAAATGTTGAACAATTCCTTGAAGAATATGGGCATTACTAGCGAACAGGTAGCTGCTTGGCTTCAAAGAGCAGGCGTGGATGGCAAACGTAGAGCCGAAACTCTCACCCTGCAAGAATTTGCAGATTTGGCGAACAGCTTTGAATAGTACTATCTAAAATTGCATCCCTTAAAAAAATAAGCCGACCTCTCAAAATGAGATGTCGGCTTTACTTTTTTGTGACTATGAACTAATTTATTCCCATCAAGTTGGCTTAAAGCTGTTAAGTGCGTACATCACCGTTGGCAAATACTCAAAGGCCTGTGCTTTAGGGAAGGAGAAGAGCAGCTCGTAGGTCTTGCCACTAGCAACTTGCTTGCCTTCAACAATAATGGATTCACCATAAAACCCCTTGTATTCGCTAGCCAGGCATTCTAACTGTCCTTGGGTGCCAAAGAACCATTTGACTATTTGCGTCTTTTGGTCGAACTGGGGCAGAGCCTGAGTCGCGTTAAAGCTAGTCGTATCCGTTGGGTCGATAACATTTACAGCCATAAAGAGAACATCATCCTTGAATCTTACCAACATGGGGCCGTCGGTTCCTGGCAAATTAGCCAAGGGATCGCTGCAAAAATTGCTTGGCAAGGACAGATGGTAGTCCTTTTTTACTATGGGCTGAAAGCTTTGGGGATTGGGAGCCTGCATGTACTTAACCGGCACAGGTTGCTTGCCCAAAAAGCTTTTGCCAGGTCCTACGGGTTTGGGCGCAGGCTTAGGAGCCTGTGTAGTAGGCTTGGGGCTAACAGTGGGCTTGGGTGCGGTAGATTGCCCATGGGGAGCAGCTGCCTTAGGAGCAGTGCTAACATTGGGCTTAATTACACGGGGTACAACCTTAACTTGAGTTTGCGGCTTAACACCTGGGGAGATAATAATCTCCTTATTTTGTATGCTTTCACAATATCCTGTTGTAAACATGGACAACGCAAGCGCTAGAGCTAGCACTGCTGTGAACTTACTTTTCATAAATTAAAATTTAGCGCAAGCTTCGTTAATAGCAGCTTCATCAACACGCATAGCTTCCATGGTGCGTTCAAGGAGTACGTCTAATTCCCAGCCCAGATTATCTGCGCCTTGTTTGATTACATCACGGCTGCAGCCAGCTGCGAATTTTTTATCTTTGAATTTCTTTTTGAGGGATTTGAGTTCCATGTCTTGGACACTCTTGGACGGACGCATGATTGCAGCTGCACCGATGAGACCGGTTAATTCGTCGCAAGCAAAGAGGATTTTTTCCATTTCGTGTTCCGGTTGGAATTGGGTTTTGGTGAGGCCCCAGCCGTGGGAGGCAGTGGAACGGATAATATCGTCGGAAATACCTTCTGCTTTCATGAGCTCTTGAGATTTAACGCAGTGTTCTTCCGGATAGATTTCGAAATCCAAATCATGTAAAAGACCAACGATGCCCCAGAATTCGGGATCGTAGCCTTGTTCTTTAGCAAAATAACGCATAACGCCTTCAACAGTCAGGGCATGACGCAGATGGAAAGCGTCTTTATTATATTTGGTTAAAATATTCCAAGCTTCTTCGCGAGTGATCATAATATATACCTCCAAAATTTTCTGTAAATTCTTGGTACCAATATTTTACAACGAAACGCCGTAGAATTCAATTAATCATTGGCAGGGAAGGGAGATTTATGGTAAAATTATAAATGCGTAATTCAGCATTCAACATGGAGGATATTATGACTGAAAAAGAGATTAAAGCTTCTTATGCGTACTATATGAAGAAATTCGAAGAAAATAAAGATTTAG
>JAKSOJ010000052.1 GCA_024405645.1 Phascolarctobacterium sp.
TAAAAGAAAATGAAGATGCTTTATCCGGTGATGATGTACGTGAAGGTTTGACTGCAGTTCTTAGCTTGAAGATTCCTAATCCTCAATTTGAATCCCAAACTAAAATTAAACTTGGTAACTCCGAAGTTATGCCTCTTGTTGATAATTTAGTAGGTGATGCTTTCGCAGAATTTTTGGAAGAGAATCCTCAAGCTGCTAAAAAGATTATTGAAAAATCTATTATGGCTGCACGTGCAAGAATGGCAGCTCGTAAAGCTAGAGAGTTAACTCGTCGTAAAAATGCAATGGATCTTGGTGGTTTGCCTGGTAAGTTGGCAGATTGCAAGAGCCGTGATAATGTAGATACAGAAATTTACTTAGTCGAAGGTGATTCTGCAGGTGGTAGTGCTAAACAAGGTCGTAATAGTGACTTCCAAGCAATACTTCCTCTTCGTGGTAAAATTTTAAACGTAGAAAAAGCTCGTTTAGATAAGGTTTTATCCAGTGAAGAAATTCGCAATATGATTACTGCCTTTGGTTGCGGCATTGGTGAAGATTTTGATATTGAAAAACGTCGTTACGGCAAAATCATTATCATGACAGATGCCGACGTAGACGGTGCTCATATTCGTACACTGCTTCTTACCTTCTTCTATCGTTATATGCAACCTTTGATTACAGAAGGTCACGTATATATTGCCCAACCTCCTCTGTACTTAATTCGTAAAAATCAAAAACAACATTACTATGCTTATAGCGATGAAGAATTGCAAAAGATTTTAGATGAGGTTGGTCGCGATTCTAATCCTTACGTTCAACGTTATAAAGGTCTTGGTGAAATGAATCCGGGACAACTTTGGGAAACTACAATGGATCCTGCTGAAAGAACTATTCTCCAAGTTCATTTGGAAGATGCTGCTGAAGCAGATAATATCTTTAATATTCTTATGGGTGACAAGGTTGAACCTCGTCGTCAATTTATCGAAGATAATGCTAAACTAGTTCGCAATCTTGATCTGTAAGAGGTAGAAAATGGCTAAGATTAGAAAAGGACTTTCTGATGCAGATATGCTTCGTGGTTTTAATGAAGAAATCACTTTTGAAAATGGCATGTATGCAGAAGAAAAAGTAAAACAAAGTAAAATTAAAGCAAAAGCACCTGCTAAAAAGGAATTGCTTTTGCCTGAAGATGCACAGGAAAAATTAAATCGTTTTCTTTTAGAAATTAGCATGGAATGGTTAAAAAATAAAAAAGGTGACTATTCTTGGAAAGTTGCTAAAGAAAATGATCAAATAATTATTAAACCTGTTGCAAATACTAAAAAATGATGAATTTTCTGGTATTGCCCCAATTAAGTATTAATACTGATAATAAAGGTTTTTCTTTAGTAGTTGCTGGAGGACGTAAACCGGATAATTCTTGGTTTAAAGAAGTTTCTAAAGATAAAGATATTTATTGTGCTGATAAGGGAATAGAAATAGCTATAGAAAATAATATAATTCCTAAACTTTTGTTAGGTGATTGTGACAGTACAAATAAATCATTTTATGAAAAGGCTAAAGATTTTGGCACAAAAGTAGAGCTTCATCCAAGAGAAAAAGATGATACTGATCTTCAATTACTATTAAAAAATTTACCAGTAAAAAATTATATTTTTACTGGTATTTGGGGTGGTCGTTTTGACCATCTATTTGCTAATGTTTATTCACTTTTGAATTTCAAATTACTTAATAAAAATAAAATAGTTATGGCTGATGAAAAAGAAATTATGCTTTTGATGGATGCCAATGATGAAGTAGTTGTAAATTTGAAAGAAAAACCAAAAGCAATATCCATACTTCCTCTTTCAAAAGAGGTTAATGTTAGTATTAAAAATGTTCGTTGGGAACTAGAAAAAACAGATTTAATTATGTTAAAGCCCTATGCAATTAGCAATGAAGCACTTGGAGATAGTTTTACTTTTAAATGCTTTAGTGGTTGTAGTGGTTTATATATGATATTTTGATTTATTGAGGGAATTTTCGTGGAAACTTTTGTACCGAGTTTTGATATTATTACAATTATTTGTGTAATTATTGGTGGTTTTATTGGTGCTTTCGTTGATGCAAGTGTTGGCGGTGGCGGACTGATAACCACCCCTACTCTTTTAAGTTTGGGTTTCCCTGTTCCCTATGCTTTAGGAACAAATAAACTTGCTTCTTCCATGGGTACTGTTATGAGTTTCTTATCTTTCTGGAAAGCTGGAAAGATTAGTAAGATCGCTATTTTACTCATGCCAGTAGCATTTATAGCATCTTATATTGGTGCTTATGTAGTTTATTTGTTACCAGAAAAATTATTAAAAAATATAATTGTTGTTCTTCTCATTGCAGTTGCTATCTATACTTATAGACGTGGTGATTGGGGAGATAATCCTAGACAAGAAAAATTTACTAAAGCTGCAATTATTGCTTCTGCTGTTCTTGCTGCTGTGTTAGGTTTTTATGATGGTTTCTTTGGACCAGGTACAGGATCTTTTCTTATTTTTGGTTTTCTATTTTTAGGTTTAGATTTTGTCACTGCTGCTGGTAATGCGAAAGCACTGAATTTAGCTAGTGGTGTTGGAGCCATGGTATCATTTGCTGTTAGTGGAACCATTGTCTGGGTGTATGGAATTATTATGGGTATTTCCATGATGATTGGAGCGTATTTTGGTGCTCAAACAGCAATAAAAAAAGGCGCAGCTTATGTGCGTCCCTTATTTTTAACTGTAACAACTTTGCTTATCTTAAAGCAAATTTATGGACTCTTTTTCAATTAGTGATTAAGGTAAAGGTGAAACAATGGAATTAGAAAATACCACTGGTAGAGTTTTGCCGGTTTATATCGATGAAGAAATGAAAAAATCTTATATCGATTATGCCATGAGCGTTATTATTCAACGCGCCTTGCCAGATGTACGCGATGGTTTAAAACCTGTACATCGTCGTATTTTATACGCAATGCAAGAAGCAGGCATGACACCAACAAAACCCTATAAAAAATCCGCACGTATCGTCGGTGAAGTTTTAGGTAAATATCATCCTCACGGAGATAGCAGCGTATATGATGCAATTGTCCGTTTGGCTCAAGATTTCTCCACTCGTTACCTTATGGTAGATGGACATGGTAACTTTGGTAGTATTGACGGTGATAGTGCTGCAGCAATGCGTTATACCGAAGTTCGTATGGCTAAAATCGCTGAGGTAATGCTTGAGGATATTGAAAAGGATACTGTTGAATTTGTACCTAACTACGATGAATCTTTAAAAGAACCTAGCGTTCTTCCTTCTAAGGTTCCTGCACTCTTAATTAATGGCAGTGCTGGTATTGCAGTTGGTATGGCAACAAATATTCCTCCTCACAATCTGAATGAAGTTATCAATGGTCTTATTATGCTCATTGATAATCCTGATGTTGAAATTCCGCAGTTGATGACTGCTATTAAGGGTCCTGATTTCCCTACTGGTGCTTGTATTTTAGGTACTGAAGGAATTAAGTCTGCTTATACTACTGGTCGTGGTGTAATTAAGATTCGTGCAAAAACGGAAATTGAAGAAGCCAAGGGTGGAAAACACAATATTATTGTTACCGAAATCCCCTACCAAGTTAATAAAGCAAATTTAATTAAAGATATTGCTCAACTTGCTAAAGATGGTGTAATTGATGGTATTCGCGATATTGGTGACTATTCCAACTTAAAGCATGGTATTCGTATCGTTATCGAATTAAAAGCTGATGTTGTTCCGTCTGTAGTACTTAACAATCTTTATAAACATACTGCATTACAAAGCTCTTTTGGTATTAATATGTTGGCTCTTGTTAATGGCGAGCCTCGCGTACTGAATTTAAAACAAATTTTAGTACATTATTTAAATCACCAAAAAGATGTAATTGTTAGACGTACTCGTTACGAATTGGCAAAAGCTAAAGATAGAGCACATATCTTAGAAGGTTTGAAGATTGCTCTCGATAATTTAGACGAAGTAATCAATACCATTAGATCTAGCTCTAATGCAGATGTTGCTAGAGCAAGCTTAATGGAAAAATTCTCTTTAAGCCAACGTCAAGCTCAAGCAATTTTGGATATGCGTCTCCAACGTTTAACTGGTTTGGAACGCAAGAAAATCGAAGAAGAATACATCGATGTTTTGGAAACAATCGATTGGTTAGAATCCGTTCTTGCAGATGAACGTAAAGTTCTCAATATCATTAAAGAAGATATGCAAGAAATGAAAAAGAAATTTGGTGACGAAAGACGTACCGAAGTTTCTATCGATACCAGCGAAATGGATATTGAAGATCTTATCGCTGAAGAAGATATTGTTGTTACCATTTCTAACCAAGGCTATATTAAACGCCAAAGCTTGGATACATTCCGTAGCCAAAGAAGAGGCGGCGTAGGTAAGAAGGGTGGCGCAGGTAAGAACCTTGAGGATACTGCAAGACATCTCTTCATGAGTACTACTCACCATAATATTCTCTTCTTTACTAACAGAGGTAGAGTATATCGCCAAAAAGGTTATGAAATTCCGGAAGCAAGTCGTACTGCTAAAGGAACTGCTATTGTAAATCTGCTTCCGTTGGAACAAGGGGAAAGAATTACTACAGTTATTCCTATCAAGGAATTTACCGAAGGACAATTTATGTTCATGGCCACCAATAAAGGTACTGTTAAGAAAACCAATTTGATGGATTTCGACAGTGCTCGTAAGGTTGGTCTTGTAGCAATTAATTTGGATGATGGTGAAGACCTGATTAGCGTTGAACTTACAGATGGCAATAGCGAAATTATCATGGCAACCAAGAATGGTATTGCAATCCGCTTTGACGAACAGGATGTAAGACCGATGGGTAGAACTGCTCATGGCGTTCGTGGTATTAACCTGTCCTATGGGGATATTGTTGTTGGCATGGACTCTGTGCCCGATGATTCCTATGAAGTTCTTACTGCGACCGAATTTGGTTATGGTAAACGTACTCCAGTAAGCGATTATCGTAAACAAGGTCGTGGTGGTAAAGGTATCATCAACATGAAGATTACCGAAAAGAATGGTCTTGTTGTTGGTATGCGTGTTATCGATCCGACTCAAGAAATTATGATGATTACTGCAAATGGTATCATTATTCGTATCGATGTTGATGATATTTCCAAGATTGGTCGTTCTACTCAAGGTGTTAAACTTCTTGGCTTAAACGATGGTGATGCTCTCATGGCATTGGCTGTTCGCGATAAAGATTCTGAAGAAGCAGAAACTGAAGAATAAATAAAAAAGAGACTACTTTTTCGAGTAGTCTCTTTTTATGTTTAAATTATCTTCTGTGACCAGGATGTGGACCTCCATGATGGTGACCATAGTACCTGTGACCAATGCCAATGTGTGGACCGAATCCCCAACCCCAGCCGTGGTGATGACCTATACCAATGCCAATTCCGATGGGGAAGCTCCATCCTCCACCAGAAGAACGGCGAACTTTTTTCTCACGAACAACCTTCATAAACCAAAGTTTATAAATAGTGTTGCCGTTTTCTAATTTTACGGCTTTATCTATATCCATAATGACACGATAATTGTTGATGTTAGCATTACCGTCTTCGTAATCTTCTAGCATGCGGGAGATTTGACCAGCAGTTGCTTTATTAGTAGTGTAGAGACGAATCATGCTTTCTGTAGGTGCACCAAAAACTATTTGTCTACGTAAAGATCTATCATTAGCAGTATCAGTATAAACATCAACTTTATCCTTGTCTAATTTTACAAATAGTACGTCGTCGTTAGGGTCATTTTTTAGACGATGTTCCATTTCTTCGACAGTAATAGTCTCTACTGGTTGGTCAATATCTATTTTTTGCTCAACTTTTGAATTGGTATCCTTTACATCTGCTTTATTATCAGCAAATGCAGCATTAACGCCAAAGCAGCATAAATAAGCACAAAGGGCAATGGGAATAATTTTACGCATAGTGATTCCTCCTTGGCACAGAATTAACTATATTAATCATAAATACGAATTGTGTCAAAATATTGGCTAATACAACATTATATTACCATATTTTTGAAAGTTTTTCATAAATGGTGTATTTAATTTCTGATTAAATTTTGGTCTATTAAAATTTTTATAGATATTACGCTAAATTGTATACATTATTATTCAACTTTAATCGAATTTATGATAAAATTAGTTAGTAGTTCTGAATTTTTTTATAGAGGAAGTGACGGAATGGAATTTATTAAATCCGCTGACGTAGTTGTTATTGGTGGCGGCATCGTCGGCGCTGCAATTTTGCGTGAGCTTTCTAAGTATGATATGAAGAGCATTCTTGTTGAAAAAGAACCTGATTTGTCTCTTGGCACTACTAAAGCTAATAGCGCAATCCTTCATGCTGGCTTTGATGCTCCGACTGGCAGCTTAAAGGCTATCACTAATGTTCGTGGTAACAAATTATACCATGAATTGGAAAAGGAATTAGATCTCGACATTAAATGGACTGGCTCTCTTGTTGCAGCTACTACTGATGAAGAAATGGAAACTCTTCAAGAGCTTCTCGTTCGTGGTAAAGATAATGGCGTAGAAGGTCTCAAAATTCTTACTGCTGAAGAAGTTATGGAACAAGAACCTAACCTGAAAACTGTTAAAGGTGCTCTGTGGGCTCCTAGTGCAGGTGTATGCTGGCCGTTTGGCGCTTGCATCGCTTTTGCTGAATGTGCAGTTCAAAATGGTGCTGAAGTTATGCGCGATACCTGCGTAACCGGTTTCGTAAAAGAAAATGGTGCTATCGTTGGTGTTCAAACTAACAAGGGTACTATTGCTTGTAAATATGTTGTTAATGCTGCAGGCGTTTATGCTGATGAAATCGCTAAATTAGCAGGTGATGATAGCTTTACCATTACTCCGCGTAAAGGCGAATATATTCTGTTCGACAAAACTGCTTGCTCTAGCTTAGTATATGGCGTTGTATTCCCGACTCCGACTAAAAAATCCAAAGGTATTTTGGTTTGCACCACTACCCACGGCAATACTTTTATCGGACCGAATGCTAACGAACAAGACTCTAAGACCGATGTTTCTGTTACCACTCCTGGCATGAACGAAATTATTGCTTCTGCTCGTAAGCTTATTCCGAATCTGCCTATGGGTGCAGCAATTACTCAATTTGCAGGTCTCCGTGCAGTTTCCAGCACTGGTGATTTCATTATTGGTGCTAGCGCAGTACCTGGTTTATTCAATGCTGCTGGTATGCAATCTCCTGGTTTGACTGCTGCTCCTGCAGTTGGCGAAATGGTTGCTAAAGAAGTAGCTGAAGTAGCTGGCGCTGCTCTTAAAGCTGACTTCAAAGCTGAATTGCCGAAGAAAAAAGCATTCCTGCGCATGACCGAAGCTGAAAAAGCTGAAAAGATTGCTGAAAATAATCTTTATGGTCGTGTAATTTGCCGTTGCGAAACCATTACCGAAGGTGAAATCGTTGATGCAATTAACTCTCCTGTAGGTGCAAGAACTGTTGATGGCGTAAAACGTCGTACCCGTGCAGGCATGGGTCGTTGCCAAGCCGGTTTCTGTGGTCCGCGTGTAACTCAAATTCTTGCTCGCGAACTTGGCATTAGCGTTACCGAAGTACTTAAAGAACATGCAGGTTCCTATATGTTCTATGATAAAAACAATGGCGGGGAGGCATAATTATGAATAATTTATATGACGTAGTTATTGTTGGTGG
>JAKSOJ010000053.1 GCA_024405645.1 Phascolarctobacterium sp.
GGAGCAGGCTCAGGTTTTACTTCTTTCACTACAGGCTCTGGAGCAACGGCAACAGGAGTTTCGTTTACTACAGGTGCTGTAACTTTTGCTTTTTCAGCCGGGCTAAGTTCGCCACATTCACTACAGAATTTTCCGCTGTTTTTATGACCGCAAGAACAAATCCATTCTTCTGGTTTTGCTTTGCCACATTCATTACAGAATTTACCCGTATTTTTATGACCGCAGGAACAGGTCCATTCTTCCGGCTTTGTTTGACCACATTCGCTACAGAACTTACCAGTATTCTTTGCGCCACAGGAGCAGGTCCAGGTTCCCTTGGGGTCTGGTTTTGCCTTACCACATTTTTGACAGAACTTACCTGTATTTTCGGCACCACATTCACAACTCCAAGAACCAGGTGCCTTAGGAGTAACATAGCCAACACCTGCAACATATGTACCTTGTTGAGCAGGAGCATTAACGTAACCTACGCCTGCAACATATACCTTGCCAGGACCAGGCACACTACCGATATAACCAATTTCATCATTAATGAGACCCATTTGTAATTCCTCCTTGCGACAAAATCTATACGCATCACTATTAATAAACATCAAATTTTTAAATAAAAAAGAAAAAGGTATCAATCCTAAAGCTAATGATTCTTGATTCGTAGAATCAAAATCAAGAAGACCTTCATTTAATTCATTCTCCATTTTGCAACCCAATCCTTTCAAAACACTAAATTCAATTACAAAACGCAGGATTAATATCTCATATTCAAGTTTATTTTATCATAAATCTTTTAAAATTTGTGTTTATTTTTTGTTATCTTTAAATTTTGAAAACAAAAAATGCTATGCAGCGAAAAAACTGCATAGCATTTTATATTATTTTTTGTCTTTTTCGCCACCGCAACTACAACCACAGTGTTCGCAGGAGCTACAGCCCATACATCCGCCGTTTTTAACTGATTTAACTACTGAGCGAAAAGCAAAATACATTGCAACAAGAATAACAAAACCAATAATCCAGTTAATCATATAAATCCCCTTAGTTTTGAACCAAAGAAGCTTTCTCAGCTCCTAAATCCATAGGTTTGGATGTAGGACGAATTACCAGGTAAATTGTCCAAACAACAATTACTGCAGCAACAGCAGTCCAAACGTTGAACGCTTGACCTTCAACAAAAACACGTCCGAATTGATAAATCACAGTACACAGCAGATATGCGTAAATATTTTGAAAGGCAATTGCACGGAAGGTCCATTTTCTAGAATTCATTTCACGATTAATGGCAGCAATTGCAGCAAAGCATGGAGAATCCATAAGGTTGAATACTAGGAAGGAGAAAGCCGCACTCACGCTTGGGAAAAGCGCCCTTGTCGCATCGAAAAGTTCTTTTGCTTCTTCAATTTCTTCAGGCTCTTCAACACCAGTAACAATGGCAATTGTGGAAACAATACCTTCTTTAGCAACAAAACCAGTAATGGATGCCGCAACAGCTTGCCAAGTATCAAAGCCAAGAGGTGCAAAAATTGGAGCAATTGCGCCACCAAGAACAGCTAGGATAGAATTTTCAGTATCTTCAACCATAACTAAAGCCCCGCCCTCAAAACCAAAAGAGCTAAGGAACCACATTACTGCGCAGCACAGGAAAATAATTGTGCCCGCTTTTTTCAAGAAGTCAGCAACACGTTCCCAAGTATGCATAAAAAGATTCTTTAAGGTGGGCATATGGTATGGTGGTAATTCCATTACGAACGGAGCCGGATCACCAGCAAACATTGCGCATTTTTTCAAAATAAGGCAAGCAAGAATTACTGAAGCAATGCCAATGAAGTACATTGCAGTTGCCATCCAACCATCACCACCCATAATAACACCTGAAAAAAGTGCAATTACAGGTAGTTTGGCACCACAAGGAATGAAAGTTGTAGTCATAATAGTCATACGACGATCGCGTTCATTCTCGATTGTACGAGTTGCCATAATCCCAGGAACGCCACAACCAGAGGAAACAATCAAAGGAATAAAGCTCTTACCGGACAATCCGAAATATCTAAACACCTTATCCATAATAAATGCAATACGAGACATATAACCACAGTCTTCAAGGAAGCTTAGCATGAAGAAGAGCACTGCCATTTGAGGAGCAAAACCTACAGGAGCGCCAACACCCGCGATGATGCCATCAACTACAAGACTAACAAGCCATTCTTCACAACCTGCATCCTCCAGCCAACCTTGTACTCCTGGTTGAATTATTTCTCCAAAAAGTACATCATTAACCCAATCGGTCATATCAGCGCCGACGGTATCCATGGCAATATAGTAAACCATGAACATAACACCAAGAAAAATTGGCAAAGCAAAAATACGAGAAGTAACTATTTTATCAATTTTATCGGAGATAGTATTAACGCTGTCGCTTTTCACTACTGCATCTTTGACAACTGCCTCGATAAAATTATAACGCTCGTTAGAGATAATGCTTTCTGCATCATCATCCATTGCTTCTTCACAT
The DNA here is from genome assembly GCA_024405645.1 of Phascolarctobacterium sp. Classification (GTDB taxonomy): domain Bacteria; phylum Bacillota; class Negativicutes; order Acidaminococcales; family Acidaminococcaceae; genus Phascolarctobacterium_A. The sequence continues at coordinate 2,507 of JAKSOJ010000053.1, forward strand.
ACCCTTATAATATCATTTAAGCGATTAACTTCATCCGTGCTTAAAGCGAGATTTTCTAAAACTTTTTTATCTCTCTCGAATAATTTAACCAAATACCAACGTTTAGTTTGTAGAGGAAGTTTATCGCCAACAAAAGCATCAATTTTTGTGATTGCATTTTCTACTGGATTTGAAAACTTGATAACAGCTTGCTTTGATACATCCTCTTCAACTGTACTTACAGCATAATTAGCAGATTCTTTTACACCTCTACCTTCAAGCGCACAGGTTTCAATGATTTTACAACCCAAGAGCTGAGACAATCTCTCAACATCAATCTTTTCTCCGCGCTTTTCGGCAATATCCATCATATTTAGTGCAATTGTTACAGGCTTACCCATTTCCATAATTTGAGTAGTAAGATAAAGATTGCGTTCAATATTGGATGCATCGACCAGATTCAAAACGCCTGCAACTTCATCGCTTAGTGCATAGTTTCTAGAAATTACTTCTTCCGGGGTATACGGTGATAATGAATAAATACCAGGCAAATCGGCAATAATTACATTGTCATTGCCCTTAAGTTTTCCTTCTTTCTTTTCTACAGTTACACCAGGCCAATTACCAACATATTGATTAGCACCTGTCAACTCATTAAACATCGTGGTTTTACCACAATTTTGATTGCCTACTAAAGCAATAATAAGTTTATTCATATCCTCACCTATTCTTCAACAACAATACGTTCAGCTTCACTTTGACGCAAACTTAATTCGTAGCCTCGTACATGAATTTGCATAGGATCTCCAAGAGGAGCTAATTTACGAATCAATACTTTTACGCCTTTGGTAATTCCCATGTCTAGAAGACGTCTTCGCAAAGCGCCTTCCCCTAAAATTTTAACTACAACAGCTGTTTCACCTACGTGAACATCACTTAAAGATTTCATTTAAAGCCTCCAAAATCGATGTTCTTAAACAAATAAAAAGGTTAGCTACTCCTAAAACATTAGTTTAAGAACCACGCCATTGTGGTTGCACATCGCTAACCACAGTTGATAGTTTACCACCGCTTTCGAAGTTTGTCAATGCTAACTGAAGTTTTTTAACAAATAAATTTTGGAACCTTTACACAAAAACACCCATATAAATACAGTAAACCCCAAATGCTATCAATAAGCATTTGGGGTCTAAATTAAAAGTTATTATTTTATTCTTTGCCGTTCCAGCAGTAGGTGCAAAGCTTATCTTTGTCGATACCAACAGATTCCAAAAGATCATCAAGACGATGGAAACGCAAGGAAGTGAAATTCATTTCTTTGCGAATACCTTCTACCATTGCTGCGTATTTTTCAGAATCAGGATTTGCATATTCTGCCAAAACTTCAGGATCAGTTACAGGAGCACCTTCCAATTCTGCAATTACACGACGAGCAATGAGTTCCATTTCAGAATTGCTACGAGAGAAGTTCAGGTATTTGCAACCAAAAAGCAGCGGAGGACAAGCCGGACGGATGTGCAATTCTTTTACGCCAGCTTCATACAAATACTCACCAGTTTCACGAAGTTGAGTACCGCGTACGATGGAGTCGTCAATGAGAAGCATCTTTTTGCCCTTGATTAATTCTGGAACAGGAATCAATTTCATATGAGCTACTTGATTTCTCATAGTTTGGATAGTCGGCATAAAGGAACGAGACCAAGTCGGAGTATATTTGATAAACGGTCTGGAGAAAGGAATACCACTTGCATTAGCATAGCCAACTGCATGAGCGGTACCAGAGTCGGGAACACCAGCAACAATGTCTGCATCCACGCCTTTATCGCGACCTGCCAAAAGTCTGCCACAGTTATAACGCATTTCTTCTACGTTTACTCCTTCGTAGGTTGCGGAAGGATAACCGTAATATACCCACAAGAAGGTACATACGCGTGTGGGACAATTGGAACCAGCGCAAAGAGTCTTTACTCCATTTTCATCAAATACAACAATCTCACCAGATTTTAATTCGCGATATGTTTCATAGCCGAGATTAGCGAAAGCAAAGCTTTCGAAGCTTGCGCAATAGCCATCTTCTTTTTTACCCAATACAATGGGAGTGCGACCATGGTTATCACGAGCAGCATAAATGCCTTTCGGAGTCAAAATCAACATGGAAAGGGAGCCGTCTACTTTATCCAATGCGTATTTGATGCCATCGATTAAATTATCTTTTTGATTAATCATAGCAGCAACAAGTTCAGTAGAGTTAATTTCACCATTACCCATTTCATTGAAGAAAGCACCCTTAGCCATAATTTCTCCAACAATTTCGTTAACATTGTTGATCTTGCTAACAGTGGTAATAGCAAATGTTCCATGTTGGGAACGTACTACAACGGGTTGACCTTCGTAGTCAGAAATACAACCAATACCCATGTTGCCAGTAAATTTATTGACTTCTTTACCGAATTTTGCACGGAAAGGAGTTGCTTCAACATCATGTATTGCTCTTTCAAAGCCAGTTTCTTTGTCGTAGGTAGCCATACCAGCACGTCTAGTACCCAAATGGGAATGATAGTCAGTGCCAAAGAATAAATCACCAATACAATGTTCTTTTAAAGCTACACCAAAAAATCCACTCATGATATTTCTCCTAATTTCTTATCTTATAAAAATTTTTAAACCCTCAAAATCAAATCAATCAAAATTTATCTATTATGCATGCTTATTTACAATGCGAGTTTCGTAGGAACCATCTTCGATGTTAATGTAACGAACGAAGAGAGAAACCTTATTAGCTTCGTTTAAGTTTTCCCAAAGCAAGTTGGTATATTCGTCGATATCGTCCAAAATGTCAACTAATTCTGGTTCACCTTCAAAGCTAGGCAAAGGATTGGCATCGTTCATATAGGTATGGATGAAACGAGCTTCACCAGCTACAGGATTGTTAAATGCAAAGGTGTAACGATTGCAAGCTGCCGGATTGCCATTGTTGCTCTTTAAAATGCTCATAGCATAGTTGTATTCGCCACCCTCGATATGCATGATACCGGAAATACGCGGTGTATAGTTCGGGCCATCGGGTTCGAATTCGCGGCAACGCAAGGATTGTTCGAAAGTCATTTGTTTATCCATTTGATCAAAAATGGTATCGGTTTGGTCGCCATTAGTAACGATAGTCTTGTTGCCAAGTACGCGAACAGGTGCATAAATGATCAAAGAGGGATCTTCTAATTTAGAAGGATCGTAAGCTTCAGTGCGAATACCTTCACCATCTACAACAAATACACGATTGCGGCTATTTTCGCTACGACCCATGATAAAATATGCAGTTGCAGCTTTTTTACCATTAGGAGTCTTGCCAATGATAATGCCACGTCCAGGATAGGAGTTATTTTTCAGGGTTTCAGCAATAGATTTCATTTCCATTTTCTTTTCCTCCTGCTAACAGGTTTATACCTCAATACCAAATGCTCAAGGAATTTTCCTTGAGCATTTGTAATTATACGCTATAAAGCGCCTTGCTCAGCAATTATTTAGGATAATTAGAGCTTACGCTATCTTTCAAGAGAACGTCATGTGCGCCACCTTCAACCAAGGATGTTGCAGAGATGAGAGTAATCTTAGCTTTTGCTTGCAATTCAGGAATATTCAGCGCACCACAGTTGCACATAGTGGAACGAACTTTAGAGAGGGACAGATTTACATTGTCTTTCAAAGAACCTGCATACGGAACATAGGAATCAACGCCTTCTTCGAAGGACAGTTTTGCTGCGCCGCCCATGTCATAACGTTGCCAGTTACGAGCACGTGCAGAACCTTCGCCCCAATATTCTTTCATATAGGTACCGTTTACATTTACTTTGTTGGTCGGAGATTCGTCGAAACGAGCGAAATAACGACCAAGCATCATAAAGTCTGCGCCCATAGCCAGAGCCAAGGTCATATGATAATCGTATACGATACCACCGTCGGAGCATACAGGTACATAGATACCAGTTTCTTTATAGTATTGGTCACGTGCTGCGCAAACATCAATAAGAGCAGTAGCTTGACCACGGCCGATACCTTTTTGTTCACGGGTAATGCAGATGGAGCCGCCACCGATACCAACTTTAACGAAGTCAGCACCAGCTTCAGCAAGGAAACGGAAGCCTTCGCCATCTACAACGTTACCAGCACCAACTTTAACGGAATCGCCATAATGTTCACGAATCCAATCAAGAGTAATTTTTTGCCAAGCGCTATAGCCTTCAGAGGAGTCAATGCAAAGTACATCAGCACCAGCTTCGATTAAAGCAGGTACACGTTCAGCATAGTCACGAGTATTGATACCAGCACCAACGATATGACGTTTTTGTTGGTCAAGGAGTTCTAACGGATATTCTTTATGAGCAACATAGTCTTTGCGGAATACGAAATACATGAGGCGACCATCATCATCGATGATAGGAAGAGTATTGATTTTGTTTTCCCAGATAATGTCATTAGCTTGTTGCAGAGTAGTTTCTTTGCCAGCCTTAACGAGTTTATCAACCGGAGTCATGAATTCAGATACTTTCATATCCAGGCTCATACGGCTCGGACGATAGTCACGGCTAGTTACGATACCTTCTAATTTGCCAAGAGCAGTGCCATCACTAGTTACAGCAACAGTGCTATGACCGGTTTTTTCTTTCAGAGCGAGAACATCAGCAAGAGTTGCATCCGGGCTGATGTTAGAATCGGAAGGCACAAAGCCTGCACGATGATTTTTTACACGAGCTACCATAGCAGCTTCATCTGCTACAGTTTGGGAACCGTAAATGAAGGAAACGCCACCTTCTTTAGAAAGAGCAACTGCCAGTTTTTCACCAGATACAGATTGCATGATTGCGGAAACCATGGGGATATTCATGGTAATTGCACTCTTTTCGCCTTTTTTGAATTTTACAAGCGGGGTGCTTAAATCAACGTTAGCGGGAATGCATTTTTCAGAAGAATAACCAGGAACTAAAAGATACTCACTAAAAGTATGAGCTGGTTCGGAATAATAGTAAGCCATTGTTTTACCTTCCTTTTTCAAATAACTAAAACCAAAAATATATTTTAAAACTAATAATTATCTATTTAAAGCTCTCCAAGCGATATCTCTTCTGGAGAAAGCTTTATCAAAAGCAATTTTATCAACTGCTTCGTACGCTTTGTCACGAGCAGCTTTAATATTATCATCAACAGCAGTTACGCCAAGAA
>JAKSOJ010000054.1 GCA_024405645.1 Phascolarctobacterium sp.
TGGAAGCAATTGTCTAATAACAAAAACAACCTGGTCAAATTGGCCAGGTTATTTTTGTTAGGAAAATAGAGGAATATATTGAGGTACAAAAACTTAACAGTAAATGTACCATTGTGAAAGTTTTATATTTTAGCATATTTTAGTAGCTTTTTATAAAAATATACGATACCAAAACTTAGTACAAAAAGTGCTGGCATTGTTTTCTGCTTTGAAGTATAATATTAGTACAAAAACTGTCCAGTATTTGAACGAAGGTGATTTTTATGATTTACGGATATGCAAGAGTTAGCACGAAATTACAAAAAACTAAAGGATTTAGCTTAGAGGAACAGAAAGCACAGTTGCTTTCTGAAGGATGTGAGAAGATTTATACCGATACATACACTGGCAAGACGGCTAATAGGCCCGAGATGGAGAAGTTAAGAAGTGTTATTAAGGCTGGAGATATATTAGTATGTACTAAACTTGATAGGTTTTGCAGAAGTGTTATTGAGGGTCAAAAACTAGCTGAAGAATTGCTGGCTAAAGGCGTTACAGTAAAGATTTTAAATCTTGGCACTATTGAAGACACTACCATGGGGCGATTTATGCTGCAAATGCTTCTTGCGGTGGCTGAATTGGAACGTAGTTTGATTGTTGAGAGAACAAGAGAAGGCAAGGATATTGCTAAAACAAGACCAGACTATAGAGAAGGTAGACCTAGAATTCCGGAAGCAAAGCTTAAGGCAGCTGTAGGAATGCTTAAAGATCATACTGTAAAAGAAGTTTGCAGTATGATGGGTATTGGCAGAACAACATTAATAAGAGCCAGGAAAAATTATGAATAAGATTCTAACGTAACAGAATAATAAATCGTATATATAAAGACATAGGATAAAGTAAATTTAGTTACGTAAGAAGGTTTCTTCTTGGGCATGGAGTTTTTGGCTCTATGTCCTTTTTTATTTAATGACAGGAATTGTGATGGGGTATGATGATATGGACCCTGATATGGACTGATCTGGAACCTAAAACTTGGACACAAACCACAAAAAAATCTCACCACGCATAACAAAAGTCTTGTCGGGGGGGACAACCGTGATATTATATTCTTAATAGTGGTCCGGAATTTTATTTGTTACATTATTTAGGAGGTTGTTGAGATGAAAAAATTATTTGGCAAAGCTTTGGCTATGGCAGTTATGATGAGCGTGTTGGCAGGTGGAAGTGCGTATGCGGAAAATTCAGTAATTGTATATAGACCAGCAGGAGGCTTTTATGATATGGACGGCTCTCCTGCGATTAGAATATCTCAGAATTCTAGCGTTGAAGGAAAGAGTGATTCTGGAACTTTATCGACTGCTAGTTTGTCGTTTATTGACTTTGCGTATAGTAATCTTCCAGTTGCTACCTACGGCAATAGAGGAATAGTTCTAGATGATCATGCAGGACATGCAGTTGTATTAAACAATTACCAGGGCTTAAATATGGGCAATTTAGCAATTAAAGGAGTTAGTGATATCATTGCTACTGGTAACGCTGAAATCGGAGGTAATCTTACTGTTACAGGTACTCTTAACGCAACAATTGAAGGGTATGTAGAAAAAGGCACAACAAATACAACAGATATGGCTTCAATTGCTGTTGGTAGTGATGCTAAAGCAAATGGACATTATGCAATAGCTGTTGGTATGTCTACAGCGAACGGTGTAAGCTCAGTAGCAATTGGTGGTATTACTGAAAAAGATTATTCAACAGCTTTGGGCCGCAATGCAAAAACCTTTAAAGAAAATGATGTTGCTGTAGGTTATAGGAGTGCTACTGGAGCAGAAAATGCTACCGCTATTGGTTATCAAGCTAGTGTGTATGATACTGCCACAAACTCTGTTGCCATTGGTGCTAATTCCGAAGCATATGAAGAAAACACTGTTTCTATAGGTACTGAGGGTGCAGAAAGAAAGATTGTTAACGTTGCTGCAGGCGAAAATGATACAGATGCAGTTAACTATAGTCAAATTAAAGCAGTTGATGGCAATTATGTAAAAGCAGACAAAACTGTTGCAGAAAACTTTACTGCTTTAGATAATCAAGTTAAGACCAATGCTGACGATATTGCTACTTTGAAAACTGACCTTGATGCAAAAGCAGATAAATCCTATGTTGATACTGAATTAGGCAAGAAGGCAGATAAAACATACGTTGATACTGAATTAGGTAAGAAAGCAGATCAAACCTACGTTGATACTGAATTAGATAAGAAGGCAAACGCTGCTGATGTTTATACAAAGTCTCAAACTGATGCTGCTATTGCTGCAGCTACTTATGATGATACCGCTATCAAAGCTGACATTGCTAAAAAAGCAGACAAAACTGACCTTGATGCAAAAGCAGATAAATCCGCTTTAGAAACTGAAGCAACTACTCGTCAAGATGCTGACGATAATTTGCAAAGTCAAATTGATACCCTTTCTAGCAGTGCTTCTGCTGGTATGTCCGAGCTTGCAAGTAAAATTAACCAAACCGATGCTCGTGTGGACCGTGTTGGTGCAACCGCTGCAGCTTTGGCAGCAATTAACTATCAACCCATGGCTAAAGGTCAATCCCAAGTTGCAATTGGCATGGGCGGTTATAATGGCAAGAAAGCAACTGCAATCGGTCTGGCATATCAATTCGATAACCGTATCAGTGGCTCCGTAGCTGGTGCGGCTAATGGCTCTGAGCGTATGTTCAATGTAGGCTTCAACTATCTGTTTGGTCAACACAGCGCTAAGGATATTGCTGCTATGGCAGCTACTCCTGGTTCCATGAGCTTGACTGAAGCAGAATTAAGAGCCGAGAACAAAGCTCAAAATAACCAAATTCAAGCTATGCAAGCTGAAATTGCTGAATTGAAAGCGATGGTTAAAGCTTTAGCTGCAAAATAAATTAAATTAAAAGGTGTTAGGTTTACTCAAGATGAGTTTGCCTAACACTTTTTTCTTATATTTTTCTTATATATTTTTTTTTATTAAGGGTAAGGCCTCGCCTAGGGCGGAGCCCTATTGAGAGGGGGCCCCGGATTTGACGCTTGCGTCAAATCGTACGGGGTACTAATTTGTGCAATTCTTTTATGTATCCAAATTTATAGCTGGCGAGTTTGTGTGTTATCTTTCGTAGTCATCATTATTGTTCTTTTGTTTAATGCGTTTGGGTTGTTGTTGACGTTCAGGTGCGTCGGTATTGCTGCTGTTTTTATTAGGTCCATATATCTTTTCTTGTTCTTCTTGGCGCAGAGCTGAATTGTATAGGTTTAGTAGCTTTTTTGCTATATCATAATACTTTGAAATTGTTAGTATCATGCTACCATAATATAGTTCTGTTGAGAAGGTTTGTCGTAGATCGCTTTGTCCTTTGTCGTAGAATTTCTGTTGTTTCCCTAACTCATCTTGATAGCGCTTTTGCCATTTTTTTGCCTGCTCGGCAGATGATTTAAGTTCGTCAAACATGTAAAGCAGACGATTAAGCTGTTCAAAGGCTTTTAAAAGCGTTTCATAGGAAGAAGGGGAGAGTTCGATATTTACCTTAGCGTTTCTAAAGAAACCTTTGCTAAGGTAAGCGGAACTCCTTATTTCTCGTTCAAGACCATTGTAGTCTGCGGCATCCGTCTTAGCTTGTGATGGAGTAGTGACGGATTGGTTTCGTTCAAAAAGCTTTACTTCATCTCTAACTTGATCGAGCAGAGTGTTCATAACAACTGTAGAGTCCTTTAAGTCCTCATTGAAGGTATCAAGTTTTAAACGTTTAATTTCTAGTTCTTTTTCTAGTTGGGTGTGCTCAATGGTGATTTTTCTTAGTTGAGCAGAATCTTGTTTGACAACCTGGACTAGCCGGGACTTGGTGGATTCTAAATCTTTGACTTGGTCACTAAGTTCTGTTATTTTCTGTTGTTCCTGGTTACTCTGGTATTCTAAAAGGGTAAGACCGGATTTACTTGCTTCTTTTGGTGCTACTTCAATTTCTAATCCGTGAGAACGGCAGATGTCTATAAATTTTTCTCTGCAAAGCCTAGTATAGGTGATTTTAGGGTTGTTGAATTTACTTAGCTTTTTATCTGGTATAGGGGACTTGATTCCCATCTCACGCAAGGCTTTATCCTGACCAATTACAGGATTGCCATCCTTATCATGACCTATCCAAACTTTTCGTTCATGCAAATGAGGAGCTCCCTGTTCATCTAGATGAAGTGCTAGAGTAAGAAGCTTTATGTTTGGAAAAGTCTTTTGTTCCCAGTTGACATATTCAATGCAGATTTTTCTTAGGAGCATCGGATCGGCGGCTTGTTTAAGGTTGCCAATCTGCAGAATGGTTTCCTCAGGGCAACTGCGGGGATTGCTACGGTATTCATCTATAGTTTGCATGCGCTCGGGGTGTCTTTGCTCTCTGTAACGCTCGTTACGAGCATCTAAGGCCTTGCTGAAGGTCTGGCTATAGAATAATTTTTCAACTGTATCGAAGTCTAGCGCTTTGTTTTGGTCATAATATCGATGCCAGTACCAGTTTTCGTTGGTCCTGGCTTTATCAATATTAGAGGCATTTTCAAGGTCAAAATTACGATCGTTATGTTTAGGGCTGAAAGCACCATTCTTGCCTGAGCGTGCGTTATGGGTTGTTGCTCGCATTAATTCTTCTGACATAGGTTATCACCTTTATGCTTTGTTATCATGCATTGCTATAAGGTCCTCATTCCAGTCCTTTAGCGTAGGAATTATTCTTGGCAGCTGCGGAAAAAGCTCTGCTAGCTTATCTCCTGCGGCATCGTTATCAACTGCTAGAATTGGATCGGGATAGGCTTTCATAATGCTTTCTATAAGCCTCTGACGGGTTGTAGAGCCACCGATAGATATATATACTGCGTGTTCATTACCTGTCAGTTGATAAAGGCTTATGGCATCGATAGCACTTTCGCATATATAAACTGTATTACTAGATAAATCTCCAAATATCCAATAGTTATTGGCATCGCTGATACGTTTGAAGCGTTTGGAGGAGATGCCTATAAGCTCATAATGATTATTATCGGGATTAAGAAAACAGATATTGCTGTAACCATACTCAGAGGATAAGTAAATTTTTTTGCTGCTTACAAGTTTTCGAATGATTGAGGATTTGAGCTTGCGAGTTATACATAAGTAGGAATATAGTTCTAGACATTGTCCTCTCTGTCGCGCAGGAGGGCTTTGCGGCTTTATGCCATCGTTTTCAATTGTTGCTATAGTAGTATGGTTTGAAATAGCCTCTACAGCCTTCAAAAAAGGAAGACCATAGAAGCTACAGATAAAATCGATGGGGTTCTTGCCTGCAAGTCCCCGAGAATTCCAGTACCAGTTGCCATTGGAACAAATAACACACGAATCATGTTGCTTGTTACGTAGATAGTGAATTCCTTCTTGATACCAGGAATAGGGGTCATAGGATTTAATGAAGTTATATAGATTTGTATGACGACAGGATTCTAGTGTTTCTTTAGCTAACATGATTTTATTTCCATGCTTTATTGATGGCATCAACAACAGAGGAATCATCATGTTCGAAGGCATGCGTGTATACTCTATATGTAACGGAGGAGTCGGCATGTCCCATTCTTCTAGTAATCTCTGCGATATCTACACCTAAAGATACTAGATAGCTAACATGCCAATGACGCCAATAGTGCCAATGAAAATTTGATGGAAGGTTACAAACTTTTCTAAATTTATACCAATGACCTCGATTTACTGTGGTCATGTTTACCGGTTTGCCAAATGTGTTAGGAAATACCAAATTTAGGTCGTTTTGAAATAAATTTCCGTATTTTTCGGAAAAAGTGTTTTGAATATTTTGCCACTCTTGTAATCTCTCTATAACATTGTTTGGCATTGAAATTTTTCTACGAGAACATTCTGTTTTAGGTTCTGTTAAATGTTTTCCTAAAGAATCTTCTACAAGCGTATGTGCTACGTACATTGTGCCTTTTTCTAAATCAATGTTATCCCATTTTAATCCATAGACTTCGCCACGTCTAAGGCCGCAGAAAAGGCTTACTAGAAAAACTGAATAAAATTCTTCCTTCATATATATAGTACCGTCGTTTTCGCCAAACTTTCCGTTAGTAAATACGTAGTTTCCTTCTTTAGCTATAGCTAGATATTCTTTAACCTTTTCGACAGAAGGAATAGGTATTTCCTTATGTACTGATTTAGGACCTTTGGCTCTAGTGCATGGATTGTGAGCTATATAGCCTTGTTTTAATGCACCGTTAAGAATTACATGAAGACATCTGCGGATACCAGATATTGTTCCAGCTGATAATCTGGGAGAGAGACTTCTTAAGTAATTTTCGATTGTCATCGGATCAAGTTTTGCAAGCTGCTTTTTCCCTAGTGGAGGTGGTTCGATATAAAGTTTACTGATTGACTTATACCAATCAATGGTATGTTGTTTTAGATTATTGGTGCAAACCTTGAAGTAAGATTGTGCAAAATCTGCTAGAGTTTGACGATATGGGTCAAAACCAAAATAGGCGATATTTCTTTTCCAGTCTAAAACTTTTTGTTTCAGTTCTGCTCGTGTACTTGCGGATTTTTCAATTTGTTTTCCTTGATAATTAACACGCCAGTAGTACCTGACTTTATTTTTAATGATTTTAGAAAAATAGGTTCCTTCTCCATTTGGATTTCTACCCAATTATATAACCTCCTGTTCTAAATTTGGCATTGAGCAGAGCCATTGCTTGCCGACTTTCTTTGCTTCAATATTTAATTCTCGTTTGGCTTCTTCTACAGTTCTAGTGCTTATGTTGGCTTTTTTTGCAATCTTATAGATATCAGAGGCGGGAACATCATGTTCGGAGAGTAATTGAAGTAGAAGCATTTTTGCATTTTCTAACTTTGAAAGCTTCCTTTCAGGATTACCGTTTATGATATCATCAGGGTTAATATCATAAGGACCAATGTATCTGAATTCTCCAGCACTGTTTTCGCTCTCTGCGATAGAGAAAGCTATAGGACTTCCTTCTTTTGCAAGGTTTGATTTTATATGACATACTACATGGATATCATGATTACGAGGATCACGACCAATTAATAAAATGCTTCTCGCGATTGCATAAAAATCTATAGAGCCCAGTGAACGATAGGCCATCTTGTTAGAAAGGCTTTTGTTAAGATGTCCTAACAGGATGAATGTGCAACCTGTTTTCTCGCCAATATAGGCCAATGCTTTTGTTTTGTCGCGTACATCATTTGCTTTGTTGATGTCAATTCGGCCTAAAAAGGCTTGAATGGGATCTAGAATAACGAGTTTTGCGTTATGCTTTCTGATGGCGAGTTCTAATCTTTTATCGTCCATTGTTAGAGGTGCATCTTTTTCTTCAATGGTGAAGATTCGGGAAATGTTGGCTTTAGCACTCAATAATCTTGGAAGAATTGTATCCGCTATTCCATCTTCTGCAGTTTGATACAGAATATTTATTGGTTCACATAAATAAGTTCCATCTAGTGATTTGCCATTGCTAAGGGCTGCAGCTATATTAACAGCAAACGTGGTCTTACCCTGACCGGGGTCGCCGAAAATCATAGTAATTTTACCCTCTGGTAGATAGGGCTTCATCAGCCACCTGTATTCTTTGACTGCTAGAGTATCAAGACAAACAGTTGTGACCGATTCGTAGTTGAAAGCATTGTTTTCTTCCATAGCTTAGA
>JAKSOJ010000055.1 GCA_024405645.1 Phascolarctobacterium sp.
TATTGGTACAAATGGCGTAGTCGTTACCATTAAAGGAGATAAGATTCTGGGACAAAGAGTACAGGATAGACCTAACAATATGACCTTTACTGTTGAGGGCTTGGAAAATCAAGATTCTATTACCATGGATGCAAATGCTTTTGCTAAGCTTGTAGATCCTGGTTATGACCTTGGTCGTCATTTGACTATTGGTACTGGTCCTTTTGAATTGGAATTGGCACCGTTCTTACGCCAAGACGGAACTCTTGTACGTTTGTTACAACCAAACTTCGATTCTGATAACTACGAAGTAACAACTCGCCTCGAATATCGTATTCTGCCTAACGATACCGCTCAAATCTCTTCTGCTCGTTATGGTGGAGGCTGGAATAATGTACGCACTCCGATGATGGATATTTCCTATTTGGATGTCAAGGGTACTGGTATTTCTTTGGATTATGAAATCGATGTTCCGTGGGTAAATGCGACTCAGGATTATGAACTTACAGGTGAAGGCTTGTCTGTTGAACAATAATCACGACCTGCCTTGAAAAAGCACGGAGTGGATTTATTCCGACCAAAGTCAAAACTAAATAACAAAATGGACCTAACTCAGTTTCGAGTTAGGTCCATTGAATTTTGAAATATGATGTTTAGTTATTTTCGTCGTAGAAGGGTTGTTTGCCGAATACGATGTGTTCAGGGAGCATTGGCAGATCTCTGAGCCAGTGACCAGTTGCACGGAAGATTGCGTGTGCGAGAGCTGGAGCTGGAGTGTTGATTACGATGTCACCAATGGATTTCGCACCAAACGGACCAGTGGGTTCATAGCTTTCTTCGAAAGCGGTACGGAGAACACCAACATCTTGACGAGTAGGAATCTTGTATTGCATGAAGTTTTCTTCGATAGGCTTACCATCGTTATAAACTACATTTTCCATCAAAGCCATGCCGATACCTTGAGCAATGCCGCCTTCTGTTTGAATGCGAGCGAGGTTCGGGTTGATGGTAGTGCCGCAGTCAACAACGGAAACGTAGTCGAGAATTTGTACTTGACCAGTGAGCTTGTCCAGTTCGATTTCAACCATACCAACCATATAGGGCGGAGGAGAAACCGGGGAAGAATGGCTGACTGTTACAACACCAGAATCGTTGGAATTGCATTGCAGCTTGTAGGAAATATCTACAAGAGATACGCTTTGGTCGGAATTGATGCGTTTTACAGATTTGCCAGCAAATTCAACTTCATCCTCGGAACAGTTCATCATACCAGCAGCTACGTGGCAAATTTCTTTTTTGAGTTTTTCGCATGCCATTTCGGTAGCTTTACCAGTGATGTAGGTAGTAGAGGATGCGTAAGAACCGGAATCATAGGGGGAGTAGTCGGTATCTGCAGAAAGAACAGCAACATCGTCTACTTCGCAGTCCATACATTCAGCAACCATTTGAGCGAGAATGGTATCGCAACCAGTACCCATATCAGCAGCACCATGGATTAAGTTATAGGTGCCATCGTCGGAAAGTCTTAAGGTTGCAGAGCCTACGTCTAAGTTGGAAATACAGGAGCCTTGTTGCGCCATAGCTACACCTGCACATCTAACCTTGCCATTGCCCATATCGCGTACAGGATATTTTTCATCCCAGTTGAACATTTCTTTTGCTCTTGCCATACAACGGTCGAGAGCACAGGAATTTGCGGTCTCTCCATAGTATGCAGGCATTACCATACCTTCGCGAACCATGTTTTTGAAACGAATTTCGGTAGGATCCATACCAAGCTTTTCGGCTAATTCATTTACGCAGGATTCAACTGCGAAGATGCCTTGTGGAGCACCATAGCCACGGTATGCACCAGCAGCTTGCAGGTTGGTGTAAACAACTTCGGTGTCGAATACATATGCTTCCAGGTTACCAGTATACATAGGAATTGGCTTAGTGCCAGAAAGATGAACTGTCGTGGGACCATGTTCGCCGTATGCACCACTGTTGGAAAGGGTGTACATATAGATACCACGAATAGTACCGTCGTTCATAGCGCCAAGCTTAACGCTAACTTCCATTTCGTGACGAGGAGAACCACAGATTTGACATTCCTTACGAGAATAGATAATCTTTGCAGGACGTTTGGTCATCCAGGTTACAAATGCGGGATAAACTTCATTAACCGCAGTTTGTTTAGCGCCAAAGCCACCACCAATACGAGGTTTCTCGGTACGAATTTTGCTCTTGGGAATGCAAAGAGCTTGAGAGAGAATACGACGCAGATGGAAAACGATTTGAGTAGAAGAAATCACATGGAGACGGCCATAGCGGTCGATTTCGGTATATGCGCGGAATGTTTCCATCATAGCTTGTTGTACAGCACGGATATGGAACTTGTGCTCAATGATATGATCACAGGTTGCAAGAACTGCATCTAAGTCGCCGTCGGAATGACATTCGGTAGAAACAAGGTTTCTCTTCGGATCGCCACCTACGGGCAGGGATTCAACCCATTCTTCGGGAGAGTGAACCATGATAGGATTATCTTTTGCTGTACGATAATCAAGTACGGGTTCAAGTACTTCGTATTTAACCTTGATAACCTTCATTGCAGCGTCACATGCTTTTTCAGTTTCCGCAGCAATAATTGCAACGGGGTCGCCAACAAAGCGAACATGACGGTCCAAAATCAGACGATCATAGGGAGAAGGTTCAGGATAAGTTTGACCAGCGATAGCATATCTTTGTTTAGGAACATCTTCCCAGGTATATACTGCTACAACGCCGGGTAATTTTTTAGCGATAGTTGTATTAATCTCTTGGACAATTGCATTAGGATGGGGGCTTCTTAAAAGTTTAACAATAAGGGTGCCAGGTTTATCGGTAATGTCATCAACATATACCGGCTTGCCTAAGAGTAATTGTTCAGCATCTTTTTTGCGATGAGTTTTACCTACAACGCGAAATTTACGTTCTTCCATGGCTTACCCCTTTCTGCTTTCTAAGAAAGCTCTGATACCACGGAGTTGTCCGTCGTAACCGCTGCAACGGCAAAGATTACCTGTTAAGAAAGCGCGGATTTCATCGTCGGTAGGATTGGGGTTTTCACGAAGGAGGGCAATGGTGTTTACGATGAAGCCAGGATTGCAGAAACCACATTGTTCTGCACCTTGGTCAGCGATAAAACCAATAAATTCTTTTGCTTCTTCTTGAAGACCTTCGAGAGTAACAATTTTATGACCAGCAGCTCTTACTGCCAGTACGGAGCAGCTAAGTACGGGAGTGTTATCCATGAATACTGTGCATAAACCGCAGTTAGTGGTTTCACAACCACATTTTACACTGTAGCAACCATGTTTGCGTAAGAAGTCCATGAGGAGCATATCAGCATCTACGGAATCGGTAATCATACGACCGTTTACGTTGATTTTAACTTCCATTAGAGCATACCTCCTACTTCGTTGATTGCACGTTCACAAAGAACTTTTGCTAAGTGCTTACGATATTCTGCGCTACCACGAGAATTGCTTTTTGTTTCTACAGAGGCAGCAACATATTCAGCAAATTTTACAGTGCTTTCGTTATTGATACCGTTTGCTAAAATGCCTTCTGCATCTAAAACTAAACTAGCAACGCCAGGTCTTGCACCGATAACAGCCTTATATACATCGCCAATCTTGGATGCTGCGCAGGTAAGTACGGGGAAGTCTGTGCGTTGGATACGCATTGCTTGATAGGAGAATGCAGCAGCTTGTTTTTTAACAATGATACGCACAAGAACATCTCTGTCATAAGGCTTTTTTACAAATTCGGACAAGGGAATGATGCCACCCTTGAACATTTCAACATAGGCGTCCATTGCCAGGAAAATGGTCATTACATCGGAGAAACCGAAACGACCGAAAATGCTACCACCTAAAGTGGCGCCATTACGGAATTGTACGCCAACAATGTCTTGTACAGCTTTTGCAACACAACCATTGGTGTATGCGTTAAGACCTTCATGTGTTTCTAATTGGCGAAGAGTTACCATTGCTCCAAGAGAGAATTCGTCAGCAGTTTCTTCGATTTTGTTCAAGCCAAGATCACACAGGTCAACCATGGTTTGTACGGTGCGAGAGGTCATTCTGAGCCACATCATACCGCCCATGATACAATTGGATTTTTTTTGGTTTAACTCATAAGCTTCTTCGAGGCTTTGAGCTCTTACGTAATTTTTAATTGTAAGCATAGAAACCTCACTGTTTTTATTTTTTATGGATATTAAAATAACACATTACTACAATTATATAATATCATATTTTGGAATATTTAAACAGAGATATAATATCTTTGCGTTGAACTAAACAGAAAATAACGATTTCCCTTGCTATAAAAGCTGAAAATAGGTATAATTCTAATAGCGTTATATTTACAAAAATACAATGGTGGATTAATATATTATGATTTATTTAGATAATGCGGCAACATCAAATCCTAAGCCGGCGTGTGTTGTTGATGCTGTTTGCAAGGCAATGATGCATTTTGGCAATAGTGGAAGAGCAGTACATGGTCAAGCCATGGATGCTTCTCGTGAAGTTTTTACAGCTAGAGAAAAGCTGGCAGAACTTTTTAATTGCCCCAGACCTCAAAATGTAGTGTTCACTTCTAACTCCACTGAGGCTCTTAACATTGCAATATTTGGATTAATAAAACCTGGTGATCACGTAATTAGTACGGATTTAGAGCATAATTCTGTGTTGCGTCCATTGTATGCTTTAGAGGAGCAGGGCGTAAGTGTAGATTTTCTTAAGGCGGATACTCAAGGCTGCATTAATTACGATGATTTTTCTCGTTCTTTAAAAGAAAATACAAAAGCTATTATTTGTACTCACGCATCTAATTTAACAGGAAATCTTTTAGACATAGAACGCATTGGTAAATTTGCATATGAACACAATTTGCTTTTTATAGTGGATGCTTCCCAAACAGCAGGTGCTTTCCCCATTGACATGGAGCGCATGCATATTTCTGTACTTTGTTTTACGGGACATAAGGCGCTTATGGGACCTCAGGGAACTGGTGGAATGTGCATCGCCGAAGACGTTGATATTCGTCCTTTAAAATGTGGTGGCACTGGAGTACAAACTTATTTGAAGCATCAGCCAGAAGAATTGCCTACACGTTTAGAAGCTGGAACGCTGAATGCTCACGGAATAGCAGGCCTTGTGGCAGCTTTGGGCTACATAGAAGATGTTGGTGTGGAAAAAATTCATGCTTTCGAAATGCAGCTAATGCATAAATTTTACCAGGGTGTTAAGGAAATTGCTGGCATAAAGGTTTATGGAGATTTTTCTGGTGATAGAGCGCCCATTGTAACATTGAATTATTTGAACGTTCCATCTGGAGAACTTGCTGACGAACTTGCAGATGAATACGAAATTGCAACGAGGGCAGGAGCTCATTGCGCTCCAAGAATGCATCAGGCACTTGGTACTGTAGAGCAGGGTGCGGTAAGATTTAGTTTTGGCTATGGCAACGATGAGAAAGATGTCGATTTGGCGCTTGAGGCATTAAGGAGTATTTGTAGATGAGAGAAAAAACTTTACGCTTTGTAGTAACCTTTCATACAACTGCAGATGCTATGGCGATGGAAAAACTTTGCAAAAAAGTTGGCATCGAAGGGAAATTGATTTCGGCTCCTCGTGCGATTACCGCAGATTGTGGAATAGCCTGGAGGTCAGAACTTTGCGAGGCAGAGAAAATTAAACACGCAATTGCAGCGTCTGGGCTTGAAGTGCAGGGAATGCATGAAGTGGAATTGTGAATTATGAATTAAGCCTTTTATAAATCACTATGAACGACAAACTTTCAAAATTACTACAACTTAATAAAGGCATTACTGCTATCATCGGCGGTGGAGGAAAAACTACGCTGATGATGACTTTAGCGAAAGAGTTAGCAGAAGAGGCTTCTGTGATAGTTACTACTTCAACCAAAATTATAAAACCTGACTATTGTAAGACTTTGTTTAATCCTTCTGCTGAAGAAATTAAAGAATCGTTGACTGAATGTAAAATGCTTTGTGTGGCATCTTTACATGAATCTGGCAAACTTGCTGCTCCAAGCATCAGTTTTAGTGAACTAAGCAAACTTGCAGATTACGTGCTTGTGGAAGCAGATGGATCCAAGCATTTGCCGATAAAGGCTCATGCAGATTTTGAACCAGTTATTCCTAAAGAAGTTAATCAAACAATTTATGTTATTGGAATAGATGGGTTGGGCAAAAAAATAAGTGAGATTTGCCATAGACCTGAAATATTTACGCAATTAGCCGAGTGTGAGATAGATACTAATCTAACGTCGGAATTACTTGCCAAGGCTCTAAAAAAAGAGGCTTTGGCTGATAGATTTTATATTAATAAAATAGAATCCGAGCAGGGTTGGCAAGCTGCTAGAGAATTAGCTAGTTTGCTTGATAAACCAGTTCTGGGAGGAAACTTGTTGAAGGGAGAATACAAATGCTTGTCTTAATTCGTGGTGCAGGAGATTTGGCTAGTGGCATTGCGCTAAGATTAGTTAGAAGTGGCATAAAAGTTGTTATGACTGATTTAGCCAAACCTCTCGCAATTAGACGCAGCGTCGCTTTTTGCGAAGCAAATCGTCTTGGAGAGATTACAATAGAAAATGTAACTGCAAGGCATGCCGAAAGTTCTGATGAAGCTTTAGCTCTCCTTGCTGAGGGATATATTCCAGTTTTGGCAGATCCTGAAGCTAAATGTATTGCAGAAATAAAACCCACTGCTATTGTTGATGCGATTTTGGCAAAGAGAAATTTAGGTACGAAAATTACTGATGCGCCCATTGTGGTTGGAGTAGGACCTGGCTTTACAGCTGGCGTTGATTGTCATGCTGTTGTAGAAACTATGCGTGGGCATACTTTGGGACGCGTAATCTACGAAGGACCAGCTCTTCCTAATACGAATATTCCTGGACTTATTGGTGGTTTTGCTGGGGAAAGGGTTCTTCGCGCACCTGCTACTGGCGAATTTAAGACAGTTCTAGACATTGGTGCCATTGTAAAACAAGGTGATGTTACTGGTTACGTACAAGGTAAACCTATGTTAGCAACATTGGATGGGGTGCTACGTGGTCTGATTGCTGATGGAACTCTTGTAAAAGAAGGCCTGAAATGTGGTGATGTTGACCCAAGAGGCGATGTGTCCTACTGCAAGCTTGCTTCTGATAAGAGTCTTGCTATTGGTGGTGGTGTTCTTGAAGCAATTTTGCATTTTAGTGGCGCCTTGAAGGAGGGCTGATTTTGGCAGAGGAAATTAAACTTACAAAATTGGCTAAATGTGCTGGCTGTGGAGCTAAGGTGGGGGCAGGTGTTCTTGCCAAACTATTAGAAGATATTAAGGTGCATTCAGATCCAAATCTTTTGGTGGGATTTGATAAAAGCGACGACGCGTCTGTTTATAAAATATCCGATGATCTCGCTTTGGTACAAACTGTTGATTTCTTTCCACCAATTGCTGATGATCCCTATACTTTTGGTGCTATAGCTGCAACAAATGCTTTGAGTGATATTTATGCTATGGGTGGCGAGCCTAAGCTTGCTCTTAATATTATGGCTGTGCCAGAGAAAATGCCAAAGGAAGCAGTACATCAACTTCTCAAAGGTGGTTATGATAAAGTTTATGAGGCTGGAGCCATCATTACAGGTGGGCACAG
>JAKSOJ010000056.1 GCA_024405645.1 Phascolarctobacterium sp.
GGGACTCTCACAGCTTTACCACCAAATATAAGCCAACTTACTACTCCCACTGCAAACAGAAGAGCAGCGCAAATGGCTATAAGCATTTTTTTATTCATTTTCTTTCTCCTCAGGTGGGGTATAAGGAGTATTCCAGCGATGTTGGAACCACAGCCAATTATCCGGATACTCTTTAATAATTTTCTCAACCTCTTGAGTCATTTTCAAAGTAACATTATAATCGTCAGCTTTTTGGTCTCCAGTAAATTCGTAACGAATAGGCTCTTTTACAATTGCTTTATGACCATAGCCATCTGGATTACGAACAATGAAAATAGGAACAATGGGTGCTTTGAACTTTCTTGAAAAATACGCAGGACCATTAGGAGTTGCTGCCATCTTACCAAGGAATGGAACGAATATACCATCATATCCGCCATCTTGATCCGCAATAAGACCTAACATACGACCTTTTTTCATAGCACGGGCACAACCCAAAATCTCACTAGTTCCACGAGAAAAAATCTCTTGCCCAGCGCCCCTACGAAGTTCGTTCATAAAATCACTAAAAACCCTGTTCGGTTGAGGTTTTTCAACAGCACTAATTGGGAAACCATTCAAAGCAAGGCTTGCACCTAGCCATTCCCAGTTATCCATATGGCAAGCTAACATAACTACGCCTTTGTTTTCAGCCATTGCATCCCAAAGAATTTCAGGATGGTCATAGACAACATATTTTTTAATGTTATCTTTATTTAACGCTGGCATATAGAACATTTCAGCAAGGGTAATGCCAAAATTAACAAAAAGTCTATTAATCGTTGCATTAGCCTCTTCTTCAGAGTAGTTCAGACGTTCTCTAATAGTTTGTCTAGCTCTATTTCTTTGTTTTTTAAGGATTATATGACACAAATGCCCTATTCCCTTTCCCAAAAACACTACAAGCGAGTAGGGAAGGATACAGAAAAAGGCACTGATTGTTTTCAACAAATAGTACAACCACATTATTGTTTGTCTCCCTGTCCACAGCAAGCATATGCAGAAACAATCCCTTGCCACAGCCCCTGTGAACTTAAAATTTTAACTATTACTTCACGAACAGCTCCCTGTCCACCATTTTTTGAAGCAATATAATCAGCAGCAGATTTTACTTCATCAACTGCATCATTTGGAGCAAGTTTTATTTCAGCAGCACGAAAAGCCGCAAGATCGTTCAAATCATCGCCCATATAAGCTACGTTTTCTCGACCCAAATTAAGTTCTTTTTGTAATCTTACGAGCTCAGTATATTTGTCTTTCACGCCTTCGCTTAAAAGCTTTATCCCGAGTTCGTTCGCTCTATTATGAATAATAGGACTCTTTCTGCCTGTTATGATAGCAATGGCAAGCCCGTTTCTCAAAGCACAGCTAATGCCAAGTCCATCCTTAGCATTAAATGCTTTGAATAATTCGCCATTCTCACCCATGTTGATGGCGCCGTCTGTAAGAACGCCATCAACATCAAGTGCCAAAAGCTTTATTTTACTAAGTTTATTATAAAAATCAAAGGAACAAGTAAACTCCTTAGAATTTTTTACCAAATCCATTATACAACACCTTGTCTTACAAGATCGGTCATATGCAAAAGACCAATAACCTTCATTTCTGCATCAACTACTGGCAAAACGGTAATTGGTTTTGGTTTATTGCTTTCCATAAGATGAAGCGCTTGAGCAGCAAGTTTATCTTCAGTAATATACTTAGGAGCCTTAGTCATTATCTCGGTTACAGAATGAGAAAGGAATTCAACGCCCTTGCGAAGGCCTCGGCGAATATCTCCGTCGGTCAATACGCCGCACATTTTACCATTTTCATCTACAACACTTACTGCTCCCAAACCTTTGTCGGTAATAACAAAAAGTGCTTCTTGTACAGTAGTCTTTTCAGGCACAATTGGATTTTCATCGCCTTTGTGCATAATATTTCCAACAGTCAAAAGTAATTTGCGGCCAAGGGATCCACCTGGGTGGAAAATTGCAAATTGGCTTGCAGTAAAGTTTCTCTTGCTAAGAAGAGCCAATGCCATTGCATCACCATATGCAAGAGCAGCTGTTGTACTAGAGGTAGGAGCAAGTCCTAAAGGACAAGCTTCTTTGCTAACGCCAACATTAAGAATGATATCTGCATTTTTGGCAAGTGTAGACGCAGGATTCCCTACCATAGCGATTATTTTGGCACCAATTCTACGCAATGACGGAAGAATATTTAAAACTTCACCAGTTTCACCGCTATTAGAGAGGGCAATAACTACATCATGACATGTTACCATGCCCAAATCACCATGGATTGCTTCAGCGGGATGCAGAAAGAATGAAGGAGTACCAGTACTTGCCATAGTAGCAGCCATTTTAGCACCAATAAGACCGGACTTACCCATACCTGTAATAACAGTACGACCTTCACATTCTAAAATCATTTGAATTGCTTGAGCAAAATTATCATCAACTCTAGGAATGAGTTCTAAAATTGCTTCTGCTTCTAAACGCAGAACATCTTGAGCATGCTGCAGCATTGCATCCATCAATGTATCCACCTTTCTTAACCGCGAACGATTTTATCAATTGCAAGTACATCTTGCAGTAATTTCTTAAGATTGTCCAGTTGAACCATGTTAGGACCATCGGACAAAGCTTCAGCAGGATTGTCATGAACCTCAAGGAAGAGAGCATCAATGCCAATAGCAGCTGCTGCGCGAGCCATATGCGGTACATATTGGCTTTGGCCGCCACTAGAAGTACCTTGTCCACCAGGAATTTGTACGCTATGAGTAGCGTCCATTACCACCGGATAGCCAAGTTCACGCATAATAGCAAGGCCACGCATATCAGTAACAAGAGTATTATAGCCAAAAGAAGCACCGCGTTCAGTAAGCAATAAGTTACGGTTGCCTGCTTCTTCTACTTTTTTAATAACATTTTTCATATCCCAAGGAGCCAAAAATTGACCTTTTTTTACGTTAATGGTTCTGCCAGTCTTAGCAGCTGCATAAACGAGGTCAGTTTGACGGCACAAGAAAGCGGGAATTTGCAAAATATCAACAACTTCAGCAGCTTTATCTGCATGCCAAGGTTCGTGAATATCAGTTACAACGGGAACGCCCAAATCTTTTTTAATTTGAGCTAAAATTTTCAAACCTTCTTCGATACCAGGTCCACGGAAGGAACTGATGCTAGAGCGATTTGCTTTATCAAAGGATGCCTTGAATACGTAAGGAATACCAAGTTCATCACAAATAGCTTTAGTTCTTTGACCAATCATTAAACTGCGTTCATAACCTTCCAAAACGCACGGACCAGCCATAAGCATCAAAGGATGACCTTGACCTACTTCATAATCAGCAACTTTTACGATATTCATGAGTTACCTCCTCAGAATTATTCTTCAATCTTTGCGAAAATCTCATTAACTCTCGCCAAATCTTCTGGAGTATCAACACCAACGCCTTGGAAGTCACTTTCAAGAACTTTAATCTTGTAGCCATTTTCTAAAGCGCGCAGTTGCTCCAGACTTTCTGCTCTTTCCAACGGAGTAGGAGTAAGAGCGGCATATTTCAAAAGAAAATCACGACGATATGCATAAATGCCCACATGCTTAAACACTTTATAATCTGCTGGCATATTTCTTGGATAAGGA
This sequence comes from Phascolarctobacterium sp., assembly GCA_024405645.1. Classification (GTDB taxonomy): domain Bacteria; phylum Bacillota; class Negativicutes; order Acidaminococcales; family Acidaminococcaceae; genus Phascolarctobacterium_A. Next base: position 3,652 of record JAKSOJ010000056.1, read on the forward strand.
ATTTGACTGCGAGAGAAATAAAGAGCATAACCATTTAAATCAGTTACTACTTTTACAGCAGCAGGATTGTCATAATCCTCTTGTTGCATCTCAACTTTCAAAGTAGCCATAGAAAGGTCTGCATCGTCTTCAAATGTATTAGCCAAATCGTCAATTACTTCAGGTGGAATCATAGGTTCATCACCTTGAACATTAACAATTACAGCAACATCAGGATAATTGAGTGCAACTTCAGCAAGTCTGTCGGTTCCACTTGGATGGTCTGCACTGGTCATTATTACATTACCACCAAATGCCTTTACAGCATTGAATACAAGTTCGTGATCAGTTGCTACAACAACCTTTTCAGGAACTTCGGCTTTGCAAGCTTGTTCATATACACGTTGAATCATTGGTTTGCCACAAATCATAGAGAGTGGTTTACCAGGAAGTCTAGTAGATGCATAGCGAGCAGGAATTACACAAATTACTTTCATTTTACTTATGCTCCTTTTTAACAGCATTGGCAATGATTTCTTGGAACTTGTCCATGCCTTCAGTAATACAAATATCCATATTTAAAATATAAAGCGGAATTTCTCTATTAGAATATATAAATTCAGTAGGAATTTTTACAGCATCTTTTGCAGTAGTAATGATTGCAACAGCCTTTTTATTGGAAGCACGTTCATTGATGTATTGCATCTCAACCATTCCGTAATCATGATGGTCTGGATAACGAACCGCTTCAACAATGTTGAGCCCAATACTACAGAGTGTTTGTTCAAAGCTGGATGGGTTACCAATTGCGGAAAATACAATTACATCTTTGCCATTCAGGATTTCTAAATCTTGGGTATTTTCAGCAATGCCCTTATACCAGTCTGCAATCTCCACGAAATTCTTTGGATTATGAACGGACTCAATAACTGGTGCCCTATCATTAAAATTAGCGATAGTACTTCTTAACTGCATGCGACTGAGCTTAGAGCTTTGATCGGTCTTAGTCAAAAGGAACAAGTCGCCTCTATCCAAATTTTTCAGAGGTTCACGCAAAATACCTCGAGGAAGTACAGCTCCATTGCCAAACATATTCAATGTATCAACAAGCACTACATCCAAATCGCGTTTTAAAGGCCAATGTTGATAACCATCGTCCATAATAATTACTTCAGCGCCTAATTCTTTAACAGCATATTCACCAGTAATGGCACGATTTTTACCAATTACAACAGGAATACCTGGTAAAGTTTTAGCCATTAAGTAAGCTTCATCGCCAGCCTCATTAGCAGTCATGAATATCTTTTTACCATTGGAAACAACACCAATGTCCTTATTCCAATGAGAGCGATAACCACGATTTAAAATTACTACTTTGTAGCCCATATCTTTGATAATTTGAGCCATTTTCTGAGCTGTGGGAGTCTTACCAGTACCGCCAACAGTAATGTTACCTATGGAGATTACGCAACAGGGCAATTCATGAGTAATCTTAATTCCCCATTTATACAATCCTAATTTGATTCTAACACCGAAATCGTAAATCCAGGAAATGCCTCTAAGCAAACATAAAAGTAACCAGCCACCCAAGGATAATTTCGGAGCACTAGCAACCGAATACAAATATTGGATAATCTTATCACCTTGACGAAGACGACCGCCTTCATCAGTCAAATTGCGAGTATTTATAGGATATTCTGCATATTTTTTTGAGGGAACTGAGGCAATTTCTAGCAAATCCTTGAGATAATGGATACTTCTTACATCAGCACCGCGATTCTCGCGAATAACTTGCATGGAAGCATCGCCCATTTCTTTTCTACGCTTGTCATCACCTAAGATGTCCAATATCTCTGTAGTTAATTCGTCGTTAGAATCAACCATTTTGCAAGCTTTAACCTTACTCAGTAATGCGTAAGAATCCTTAAAGTTCTGCATGCTAGGACCAACAACGATAGGCTTTGCATGAGCAGCGGGCTCCAAAACGTTATGACCACCAGTTCCAGAGAAAGAACCACCAACAAATACAACATCACCGATAGAATAAATACGTCCTAACTCACCAATGGTATCGAGAATAAGTACAGGAAACTTTTCTCTTTCACCACTTTGTTCCTTCATTTTAGAACGGAACCCAGTTTTAAAGCCAAACTCTGAAGCTAATTTTGCAATTTCATCTGCACGTGCCACTTTACGAGGAGCGATTACAAGTCTTGCATCAGGATATTTTTTGCAAATAGCTTGGAAGGATTTGAAAAGAACCTTTTCTTCTCCTGGATGTGTAGATCCGGCCACAATAACCGGATAATCATGATTAATACCAAGTTCTCTATGGTAAGCGTCTAAATCTTCAGGAGTTACTTCAGCATATGTTTGGTCGAACTTTGTGTTGCCTGTTACAAATATTTTCTCAGGATCAGCACCTAAAGTTTTGATGTATTCTGCATCTATGGAGGATTGCATACAGAATCTAGTAACTGTATTCAACATATCTTCCCAAATTCCGTATAAATAGCGATAACTCTTAACGGATTTTTCGGAAATACGACCATTGACCATCATAACAGGAATGCGACGTTGACGAATGCTACTCAAAAAGTTTGGCCAAAGCTCTGTTTCTACCGGCATAAAAATGCCAGGGTGAACTCTTTTTACCATTCCTTCGGCAACAAACGGCAAATCTAAAGGGAAGAAGATAATAGCATCAGCTTCTGGAATGATTTGCTTTGCCATATTATAACCACCAACGGTAAAAGCAGATACAAGGATTGGTCTATCTGGCATTTCCTTACGAATTTGTTTTACAAGCGGACTCGTTGCAACAATTTCGCCTACAGATGCACCATGGATCCAAACACAGTCTTTATGAGCAACCTTTTCAAGAGTTTCGTCATCTATAAATCCGAAACTTTCTTTAAAACGTTGCCCAAAACCCTTTTCTCTGAACAATCTATATGTATAGTATGGTAATACGAAAAAAACCAAAACTATTATTAATAAAATATTATAGAGAATATACATTAATTAACCTCTTATTCAGCCTCTTCCGCCAATTCTTCAGAATCTTTCTTTTTGAACTGTACATTGTACAGGTTTGCGTAAAGGCCATTTTTAGCAATCAATTCATCATGATTACCAACTTCAACAATTTTTCCCTTTTCAAAAACCAAAATTTTATCGGCGTTTTTAATAGTTGAAAGTCTATGCGCAATTACAAATGCAGTACGCCCAACCATCAATCTATCAAGTGCTTCTTGTACAATACGTTCGCTTTCTGTATCAAGAGCAGATGTCGCCTCGTCCAAAATCAGGATGCTCGGATTTTTCAAAATAGCACGAGCAATAGATACGCGTTGCTTTTGTCCGCCGGAAATATTTACACCACGGTCACCCAAATGTGTTTCGTACCCATTAGGTAATTCCATAATGAAGTTATGGGCATTTGCTGCTTTTGCAGCGGCTTCAACTTCTTCCCTTGTTGCGTCAAGTCGACCATACAAGATATTTTCATAAACAGTTCCGTTGAAAAGCGCTGTTTCTTGAGGAACAATACCAATATGCTCGCGAAGAGAATTTAAAGTTATATCTTGAATATTAGTATCATCAACACTAATTGAACCAGAACTTATATCATAGAATCGTGGCAATAAGCTTGCAATAGTAGTTTTACCAGCACCAGAAGGTCCAACTAAAGCTACTACTTGACCAGGGGTAACTTCAAAAGACACGTCTGTTAAAACAGGCTCATTAGGATTGTAGGAGAAGTTAACGTCTTTAAATTCAACTTTACCTTTTACAACTGAAATTTCTTTAGCCTGTGGTGCGTCGGTAATAACTTCAGGTAAATCTAAAACATCAAAAACACGTTGACCAGCAGCCAAAGCTCTTTGAATATTGCCAATTACACGACCAAGTCTTTTAATTGGATTAGAAATATTAAC
>JAKSOJ010000057.1 GCA_024405645.1 Phascolarctobacterium sp.
AAAGGATGACCTTTCGGTCATCCTTTTATTTTGCTTCTTTTAGTGCATATTCCCAAGGAGCTATACAGCGATCATCAATATAAATATCTGCAAAAATCTTCCTTGAATCGCCACCATATAAAGCTAAAATTTCGGGAAGATTTTCATTTATAGCGTCAAAATAAAGCCCATAGCCATTACACCAAGCAATTGCAGCCGCAAGATCTTCGTGAGTGCGACAGGTCCAAAGTATCAACTTATCTCCTTGCATGCGACTGTTTTTTAATTTGCGAATTAAATCAATATTAGGTCGACCAATTTCAGGAAAACAAGATTCACATAATGTACCATCAAAATCTACAGCAATAATCATTTTCATACCCCCATTTTCTTTTGATGATACAATTTTATAAAATCTATGTGGAAATTTATTGGACAGAAAAGAGACACCTGCTGAATAAAAATAATTTTAAATCAGACTTTCGCCTTCGCCCATCATCGGAATATCTACAGCGGTAGCTTCTTCCAAATGGAAACACATCAACTTATTACCTGTTTTTTCATTGTAAATATTCTTTAAGAAAGGAATTGCTTCCATCATTGCTTCAGCAGCTTTGTAATCAGTTTCAAATACTGCTTTGCCAGTATATCTCAGCCAATGACCATCCTTTTTGCAAGCAACAATCTCACATAAGGAATTTACTTGAAGCTGCTTATATACATTTTTAAAATCACCAACACCAAAAATAACTTTATCATCCATTTCAATATGAGCTCCCAATGGACGTAAACGCGGTTGATTACCATCTACTGTAGCCAGGAAAAATGTACCTGCTTCTGTTAAAAAATCATTAATTTTACTCATAATATTACCTCCAAAAATTATTTATTTAATTTTGCTATCCTTAATCCTTATCTCCGATAGCATATTTTAAAACAAATCTAGCATACTATCTAGATATAAAGCCTCACGAACGTGAATTTGATACTCAGGCTTTGTCAAATAATAAAGCAAAAACTCTAAAATCAAAGCACTGCCTAAACCTCTGCCTTCTATTTTGAAATTCGTAAAACCCATAGGCAAATATGTATGTAAAATATCATCTACACTAATAAAGGCAGGACTAGCCATGGCCTTAGAAAAGCGATAGCCATCGCTACCACCTGGAGACTTGCAAATATGCTCAGGACATGCTGCGTCTATAGACTTACGGCTTACATTTTCGTAACAAACCTTGCGTTCTGAGCAACCAACCCAGCAACATTCGTTACAAAGAAATTCCACCTTGTCTTTTTCGTCCTGCGAAAGCATTTGTAATTTATCTAAAGCTTTATTTAGACGAAAATCTGGTACAACATAACGAAAATCTCTACGATTCACTTCATTCTTAAAATCCTGAAAATCCGTCAAAACTTTAGTAGTAGATGACACAAAATAAAACCCAGGATAATTCTTCTGCAAATAATCAAGCAGTAAGTCAGAATGAAGAATAACTCCGCTATTCCCTAATTTCTCAAAGATACTACATAAACGATTACATTCTTCGTCAGCAAGATGCTCTTTTTCTAGCAAAGAATTGCTAAAGGTTAGTCTAGCGGAAATACCATAGGTCTGCATTAATTCTATGACATCTTCAATATTATCATCACCAAAGCCTATGCGACCTCCACCCCACAAGCAATCACTAGGAGCTCCATAAACAGATGAAATCTCGCACCAGGGATAAAAATATTCCCTATGTTCTTGCCAAAGCAAGAAAAACTCTTTATACAAGTCATAAAATTCGAATAAGCCAGGAAGATGATAAAATATTTTGTTATGCATAACAAGCTTTACCTCCTATCTCTCAATTCGAACCACTATCCTAATTTTACACCATAATCGTTCCAAGAGAAACATACATATCTAAGTGTCCCTAAATTTCAGAGAATTTTTCATTCAATAATCCCATAACAAATAAAAAGGATGGCCGAAGCCATCCTTTAATCTTTATGAAAACTGACAATTTTTCTTAGTCAATTAGGAATTTTTTCTCTTATGCTCATCGATATACTTGCCACAAATCTTCACAGCACAGTATTCCCCACACATAGAGCATGCTTCATCCGCAGATTGATTCTTCTTATTGCGGTATTCTGTTGCACGAACAGGGTCAATAGCAAGGCGTAATTGTTCTGGCCAATCCAATTGTTTACGAGCGCGTGCCATAGCAAGATCCCATTCCCAAGCCTTCTTATTGCCACGTGCCAAATCAGCAGCATGCGCAGCAATACGAGAAGCAATAACGCCTTCGCGAACATCATCAATATCAGGCAAACCAAGATGCTCTGCAGGAGTTACATAGCAAAGGAAATCTGCGCCGCTAACAGCAGCCAAAGTACCACCAATAGCAGAGGTAATGTGGTCATAGCCAGGAGCAACGTCTGTTACCAAGGGTCCAAGTACATAGAAAGGAGCACCTTGGCAAATACGTTTTTCCAATTGCATATTAGCTGCGATTTGATTGTAAGGAACGTGACCAGGACCTTCTACCATAACTTGAACGCCCTTATCCCATGCTCTTTGAGTCAATTCACCAAGAGTCAAAAGTTCTTGAATTTGTGCGCGGTCAGTTGCATCGGCAATACAGCCAGGACGAAGACCATCGCCTAGAGAAATGGTTACATCATATTGGGAGCAAATCTCGAGAATTTCATCATAATATTCATAGAGCGGATTTTCTTGATCATTATGGAGCATCCAGCCGGTAATAAAGCTGCCACCACGGCTAACAACGTCCATTTCACGACCTTGTTCTAACAAATGTTTAAGAACTTGACGAGTAATGCCACAATGAATGGTAAGGAAATCTGCACCATCTTCAGCTTGCATACGAATTACGTCGAGGATATCATCCTTAGTCATATCAACTACGAAACCACGTTTTTTGATGGTCTCAACAGTAACTTGATACATGGGAACAGTACCAACCATTACAGTAGAAGCAGCGAGAATTGCTCTACGAGATTCGGTAATGTTGTCACCAGTGGAAAGATCCATAACTGCATCAGCACCAGCATCAATAGCAGCTTGCAATTTTGCAATTTCTGGAGCGGGATCCGGGAAGGAGCTAGAAGTACCAATATTAGCGTTAACTTTAACAGATAACCCTTGACCTACGCCACGAGGAGTAATATTTTTATGATTAATGTTGCAGGGAATTGCAATAGTACCTTTAGCCACACCCTCACGAATAAATTCCGGTGTTAAACCTTCTTGTTCAGCTACTGCTTGCATTTGTTCTGTAATGATACCTTGACGAGCAAGTTGCATTTGTGTTGCCATAATTTCCTCCTTAAAACAAAAACGCTCCCTACTTTTAGGGAGCGAAACTTATTAAATCTTTGCTTTCCTACGCCGGTATTAACCGAATCAGGTTCAAAGGGTCGAACAATGTTCTCTCAGCTTAAAGCGCCCCTAGCATTCCATTTGAAATTACATTCATTTTATCATCCATAAACGAATAAATCAATGATAAATTACGAACGCTGCATTATTTCAGCATTGCCATAATTCCGTAAAAAATTGGTGGTACAATTAAAGAAGGTAACATATTGAGAGTTTTGCAATCTTTTAACTGTAAAATGCCTAAACCAGAGCTCAACAAGAAGATGCCACCCAGAACGGAAATTTCTGCCATTAAATTAGGGTTCAAGAAAGGAGCGATGACTCCCGCAAATGCGTAAATTGTTCCCTGCCAACAGAAAAGCACAAAGGCTGCTGCCGCAATACCAATACCATAAGTTGAACCAAAAATAATTGAACTAACAAAATCCAATGTTGCATTGGTAAAAAGATATGTATTATTGTCATTCAAACGACTCTCGATAGGTCCTAGAATAGATAACGTACCAATACAAAATAGCAGTATAGCTGTGGAAAGGCCTTCTGCCAATTTGGAACCACCCTTGCATTTAGCCAAAAGCTTGTTAAATGCGCCAGCAATATCAAGATAAGTACCAATTACAGTGCCAATAGCAATACTAGCAATGAAAAGAACTGGATATCCAACCTTGCCCATATTGTTTACAATAGCGTTAGCACCTAGACCAAGAGTAGCTAGTCCCAAGCCATTGAACAAAGCATTTTGATATTTTTCGTCTATGCCACCCTCTTTACCTGCAAATTTTCTAATACAGGTGCCGATGATGGAGCCGGTTAAAATTGTAGAAAAATTAACTATTGTACCAATCATAATAAAAACCTTATTTACTTTCTTTTAAACATTGTATATCATTATAGAAGAAATCATTAAAAATTTCAATTAGGAGGAATAATTATGAAAAAAATTCTTGCAGCTCTCTGTGTTGGTTTAACTTTCTGTGCTTCCGCTTTTGCAACTGAAGTTACTACTATGCAATACAAAACTGATAAAACTGATTATAAATATCCCCGTTTTACTTTGGAAGACGCTAATGCTACTAAAAAAATAAATAAAACTGTAACCAACGAATTCAAATCCTTGCTTAAGGCTCATCAAAAAGACCACAATCTTGTTGGTGGCGGCATGAACTATAAGGTTGAATTGGATAATGATAAATATTTGTGCTTTAATCTTGAACCCTATGATTACTATGGTGGCGCACACGGTATGTATTACACCGAATATTTCGTATTTGATAAAGCAACTGGCAAACGTTTAGCTTATACTGAGTTTGTTCCCTCTATCAATTCTGGAGAACTCCAATGGGGCATAAAAAATAAATTCTTGCCTGTTTACTTAGTAGATGGCAGCACCAGCGATGCACCCTTCCTGAACCAAGAAACCTTGGTTACCGACAATTTCAGATTAAACGAAGATGGTACTGTTGATTTAGTATATGCGCCCTATGCGCTTGATTGCTATGCAGCTGGAAACACCTTCGTTCGTTTGGAAGCAAAACAAATTGAAAAGCTCAAGGTTATGATTCCCGCACAATAATATTTGTCATAAGTAAAACTCTATATTTAGAAATAGAAAACCTGAAGACCGCAATGATCTTCAGGTTTTTTGCTATTTGTCATACATACTACTAAGTTCTTGTATCAAGTCTTTCATAGCATCAACAGCTTTTTGCGGCTTAACTATGCGCATACCGCTGCCAAAGCCTGTTACCCAGCCCAAGAATTGAGGGCTAAGCATAATCTCAACCCACGCTTCAACCTTGTTATTAGAACGTTCATAAATAGAAACATCCTTACCAAAGCGATCTATAATAACGCCCACAAGATTTTTATCTGCTTCCAAGGTTACACTAACTCTTTCGCCGCCATACATTCCAAAAGCCGCCTGAGAATATTCCGCAACATTAAAGTTTCGTTTTTGCTCAAGGCCTTCTTGAATCTTGTCGACAATGCGCATATTTTTCATCTTGTCCACACGATAATGCTTAACTTTTTGCGCACCAGAATCAAAAGCCACCAAATAATAATTTTCATTATCCCAAATCAAAGCCCATGGGCTTACATAGTAAGGCTCACCATTATGCTTCAATTCAACCTGCTTTTTGGCATTCCACTGAAAATATTGAAAATATATCTGCTTGCCACTTTTGATAGCCTCATGAATTTTATCTATGCTCAGTAGAATACTTTCGTTCATAGACTTAACACGCCCGCTCATAAATACCTGACGCTTTAATCCATCTGCCTGATATTTGCTTACCATGGCAGGAGAACTCAATTTTTTAATTAACGCCTGAGATTTATGTTCACTAATGAATTTTGCAGATTGAACAGAGTCTACCAACAGCTTCAATTCAGCAAGTTCAAATGGTCTGGAAGCTAAACTATAGATAGTTGTTCGACCTTCGTTGCCTTTAACAATATCAAGGCCATAATCTTCCAAATTGTCAAAATCCACATACAATGTTTTGCGATCTGCTTTTATTTCCTTTTCGGAAAGCTTTTGTTGGATTTGCTCCAAACTCAAGCCATGGTTTTCATCAGTAAATTCGTTAAAAATATCAATGAGAGCTAAAAGTCTCATTTTTTGGTTAAAACTTTTTGGCAAAGCACTCACTCCTTTAGAAAAAGCTGGGCGTTTTATTACCCACTATTAGCATAGCACGACTTTTGTTTTTCTTCAACTCTCTAAATAATAGATTTCTTTTTATGCAAATTAAATTTTCTGACTATTGTCAAAAATCACTTTCTTATAGTATACTAGAAGAGTTGTGTTTTTATTTAATTTTAATATTTTTGGAGGAAATGAATTATGGATTTTAATCTGACACAATCACTCTTTGCAGTGCTTTTGGTTTTCGCATTAGGCGACTTTGTCGGCGTAGTAACCAGAGCAAGAATCTCTTCTATCTTTGTTATCATGATGAGTTTCTTAGTGCTCTTCATGATGCACGTTTACCCGGCTGACGTTGTAAAACGCGCTGGTCTTACCCAAATGGGAACCATCGGCATTTATTTCTTGTTGGTTAACATGGGTACTACTGCTGACATCGCTACTCTGAAAAGAGAATGGCGTACAGTAGTTACCGCAATCATCGGTATGATTGCTGCAGCTCTTGGCTGCTTGGTTTGCTGGCCTATCATTGGCAAAAATGACGTATTGACCGCAATCCCTGTTGTAAACGGTGGTATCGTTGCTTGCCGCACCATGGTTGCTGCTGCCGAAGCTCACAACCTTCCTAACTGCGCAGCTCTTGCTGCATTCATCTACGCAACTCAAAAATTCGTAGGTACTCTTCCTGCATCCAACTTTGGTCTGATTTTCGCAGACAAATTCGTAAAGGATTTACGTGCTAAACACGAAGCAGATCCTAACTACAGCTGGTATGAAGAAAATGCTAACCAAGGCAAAAAGGAAACTGAAATTCAAGAAAAAGTTGCTCTCTTCTGGGAAAGAAACAAAAAATTCTACACCGTATTTATGTGCCTCGGCATTGGTGCTTTCTGCATTGCAGTTTCTGGTTTCCTTGCTAAATTCACCGGCAAATTCGGCATCAACATCACCATCTGGTGCATGATCATGGGCATTATCCTGCGTAACTGCGGTCTTGTTCCTGGCAACGTACTCCGTGATGTTGCTAAATCCAATGGTTTCTTCTCCTTCGCATCCATGTGCCCCATCATTCCTGCTTTAGCAAAAGTTAACCTGAACAACCTTGGTTCTGTTGGTTTCTCCACTCTCTGCTGCTTCGCTGGTGCAGTACTCTTCATCGGCATTATCTTCTATTGCACTCCCGCATGGAAGATTTGCGGCGACAGACACTTTGCAATCGGCATCTCCATGTGCCAAATGCTTGGCTATCCTGGCACCGAATTAACAGCTATGGAAGTTATTGGCGCTACTGCTAAAACTGAAGAAGAACGTGATGCTCT
>JAKSOJ010000058.1 GCA_024405645.1 Phascolarctobacterium sp.
TAAAATACCATGGAAAAGATTCAACAAAAAGAATTTGTGAGTATGTATTAGACACTGCTCGACAAAAATCATAACTTTTATTTTGCTTGACAAGAGCAATTTTTAGTTATTAAATAGAAAAAGAAGCCCAAGCCTGCAATGTATCTCCGACCTTGCAGACTGTTAACGCCAAATAATTTATTCAAGGAGTTTTAATCGTGGATGAAATTTATTTGGCATCTTTAAGTGCATACTTACCAGGCATGGGACGTATGCTAATTCCTAGACTTGTAAATCTCATGGGCTCTGCTGAAGCAGTTTTTAAAGCAGAGCGCAGTGACTTGGAAGCTACTCATCTGATGAATCCTCAGCATATTTCTGCTTTTCTTAGGAGCAGGGATAAGGATTTTCCGACCCGTTTGGAATATTTAACTCGTAAGGATGGTATGCAGATTTTAAGCATTTATGATAAGGAGTATCCTCTTAGTCTCAAACAATTACATGATCCTCCACTTGTTTTGTATGTAATGGGCGAGCTGCCCAAGGAAGTTTATCGTGTTGGTATTGTTGGAAGTCGTCTTTGTACTGAATATGGCATGAGAGCGACGGAAGAATTTGCTACTGCACTTGCTTATGCTGGGGTTCCAATTATCAGTGGTGGAGCTAAGGGAATTGATTCTACTGCTCACAGAGCCTGCTTGGCGGCAGGAGGCAAAACTGTAGCCGTAATGGGCTGTGGCCTTGATATTGTCTATCCACCTGAAAATGAGCAGCTATTTCAAGAGATTACAGAAAATGGTGCGATTATTAGTGAGTTTCCACCCACTACAGCGCCTAGAGGAATAAATTTTCCCCAGAGAAATCGTATCATTGTTGGTTTATCACAAGCAGTAATAGTGGCTGAGGCAACTTTGAATAGTGGGGCTGGTATAACAGCCAACATTGCTGCAGACGAGGGAAGAGAGGTGTACTGCGTACCTGGCAGTATATATGAAAATAGTTCTGCTGGATGCAACGAATTGATTCGTAATGGCGCTAGCTTGATAACATCTCCCAGGGATATTATCAACGATATGGAGCGCTGGCAAGCAGCAAGAATTAGAGGCATGGAAACATCTTTGTTCGATTTCGCTCCTTTGGAATTGGAGGAGAATGTCAACAAAGTTAAGGTGAAAATAGAAAAACAGGAGCCTAATTGCTCGGAGTTTGGTAAAGAACTGCTCAATATTCTAAAACGCGGTACCTTGAGTTTGGAAGAGTTAACACGTAGATGTGGCAGGGATGTACCAACAGTTAGTATGGAGCTGTTAGACTTACAAGTGGCAGGCCTGGTAAAACAGGATATTATTGGAAATTACTGCCGCACTTAGGAGGAAGAGATGGGAAGTTATCTGATTATCGTGGAATCTCCCACTAAGTCAAAAACAATTGAAAAATTTTTAGGTAAAAATTATACCGTTAAAGCATCCATGGGTCATTTGCGCGATTTGCCCAAAAGCACTATGGGTGTTGATATTGAGAATGATTTTGAACCCAAATACGTAAATATTCGTGGCAAGGCTGATATGATCAAGGAATTGAAAAAATTGGCCAAGGAATCCGATAAAGTATATCTGGCAACTGACCCTGACCGTGAAGGTGAGGCAATTAGCTGGCATTTGGCATATCTTTTGGGTTTGGATGAAAGCGATTTATGTCGTATTGAGTTTAACGAAATTACCAAGTCTAAGGTTACCGATGCTGTAAAGCATCCTCGTAAGATTGATTTGGAAATGGTAGAAGCTCAACAAGCACGTCGTATTTTAGACCGTGTTGTTGGTTATGAGCTTTCTCCGTTGCTTTGGAGAAAAATTCGTAAGGGCTTGTCTGCTGGCCGTGTTCAATCCGTAGCAGTAAAAATTGTTGCAGACCGCGACCGTGAAATTGCAGACTTTGTTCCAGAAGAATACTGGACTTTGAAGGCTAAACTGCGTGAAGAGGCAAAAGCACCAATTTTCACTGCAGATGTAACTAAATATAAAGGTAAAAAGCTTGCTTTGCATAACGCAGTAGAAGCTAAAAAAGCGTATGATGATTTAGTTGATGCAACATATACTGTAACTAAATCTGAGCGTAAGGATAAAAAGCAACATGCTTATCCTCCGTTTACAACTTCTACTCTGCAACAGGCTGCCAATAGACGTTTAGGTTTTTCTGCTAAGAAAACCATGAGTGTTGCCCAACAATTATACGAAGGTGTTTCTTTGGGCCGTAGTACAACTGGTCTCATTACATACATGAGAACTGATAGTGTTCGTTTGGCTAGCGAGGCAGTGGCAAGCATTCGAGATTTTGTAGCAGATAAATTTGGTAATGAATATATTCCTGCTAAACCGAATTTCTATAGCACCTCTAAAAGTGCTCAGGATGCTCACGAAGCAATTCGTCCTACTGATGTAAATCGTACACCAGAAAGTGTTGCAGCGTACTTGCGTCCTGATCAATTAAAGCTTTACACCTTGATTTGGAATCGCACTGTACAATGTCAAATGTCTGATGCAATTTACGATTCTACAGTTTTGACTATCGGTGCAAATGATTACGAATTGAGAGCTGCAGGTCAAGTTCTTAAGTTCCCCGGTTATTTGGCATTAACTAAAGGTGCTACTACCGCTGAAGATGACATCGAAGGCGAGGACGATTTGAAGAATAAGGTTCCTTTTGTTGAAGTTGGCAAGGAGCTTATTCTGCACAAACTTCAAGAGGCTGAACAACATTTTACCGAGCCTCCTGCTCATTATACCGAAGCAACTCTTGTAAAAGAATTGGAAGCTAAAGGTATTGGTCGTCCTTCTACATTTGCAACCACAATTCAAACTATCATGGATCGTGGCTATGTTGAAAAAGAACAAAAGAAGCTTTTAATTACAGACCTTGGCATTATTACCAACGATTTCTTAACTGACAATTTCCCAAGACTTATCGATATTCCTTTCAGTGCTCAAATGGAAGGCATGCTGGACGAGATTGCCGAAAATAAAGCTGAGCGTGTTGCCGTATTAAAAGCATTCTATAATCCTTTCCATGAGGCTGTTACTACTGCTTTGGAAAAATATCCTAAGGTTGATATTCCTTTGGAGGTTAGTGATGTAGCTTGCGACAAATGTGGTGCCATGATGGTTTACCGTGAAAGCAAATTTGGTCGCTTCCTAGCTTGTCCTAATTTCCCTAAATGCCGCAATACCAAAACAGTTTTGAATAAAATTGGTGTTGTTTGTCCCAAATGTGGTGGCGATTTAATTGAGCGTAAGACTAGAACTGGTAAGACCTTCTATGCTTGCGACCATTATCCTGAATGCGATTTCAATTCTTGGGATAAACCCCTGAATCAACAATGTGAGCTCTGTCAAAGCATGTTGGTTGAACATATTGATTTGAGACGTCGCAAACATAAATATTGCACAAATGCAGAATGTAAAAATGCTCGTCCTGCTCCTCGTGTGAAGGCAGATGCTAAAGAAGGTGCAGAAAAGAAAGCAACTGCAAAGAAAACCACCACTAGAAAAACTACGACCAAGAAGACTACTGCCAAGTAGCCTTCTTCTCGTAAAAAGAAATCTTAAGTATAATATAACAAGATACTCTCCCGGGCAGTATTCTGTACGGGTTAGTTAATAGATGAGGATAGATAATCGATGGAAAAAGTACATGTAATTGGTGCGGGCCTTGCTGGTAGTGAAGCCATTAACCAATTAACTAAACGTGGTATTCCCGTAATTTTACATGAAATGCGTCCGGTAAAAAGTGACGCTGCACATAAAACAGCATATTATGCAGAATTGGTTTGTTCTAATTCTCTACGTGCGGGCAATATTGAAAACGCAGTAGGCCTTTTAAAAGAAGAAATGCGCCGTTTGGATTCTCTGATTATGGAGCAAGCGGACAAGCATGCAGTACCTGCTGGTGGAGCACTTGCAGTTGACCGTGAAGGCTTTGCCAAAGGCGTAACTGACGCGATTCAAAATAATCCTTTAGTGACTATAGTTAACGAAGAGGTCACAGATTTAGATTCTTTAGATGGTTATGTTATTGTCGCTTCTGGTCCTTTGACTAGTGACGCATTATTTGCCAACATTCAAGCTAAAATTTCTGAAGGCTATCTTCATTTCTTTGATGCAGCTGCGCCAATTGTTGATGCAGATTCCATCAACTATGATTTGGTTTATAGAGCTTCTCGTTATGACAAGGGTGGGGCAGACTACCTCAACTGTCCTTTTTACACCAAGGAAGAATATCTTGCTTTTTATGAAGCATTGAAATCTGCTGAAACCGCACCTGTGAAGGATTTTGAACACAAGGTTTTTGAAGCTTGCATGCCTATCGAAGAAATGGCTTTGCGTGGTGAAGATACGATGCGCTTTGGTCCTCTTAAACCAGTTGGGCTTGTGGATCCACGAGTTGGTAAGGAGGCGTATGCTGTTGTGCAACTGCGTCAAGATAATGCAGCAGCAAGTCTTTTCAATTTAGTTGGCTTCCAAACTCACTTGAAATGGGGCGAGCAAAAACGCGTATTTGGAATGATTCCTGGCTTGGAAAATGCTGAGTTTGTTCGCTATGGGGTTATGCATAAAAACACCTATATGAATTCTCCTAAATTGTTAAATAAGGATTTCTCTTTGCGTAAGGAACCTCGTTTCTATTTTGCTGGTCAAATGACTGGGGTAGAAGGATACGTTGAATCTGCAGCATCAGGTCTTATGGCAGGGCTTGCCTGTGCAAGAAAGATTTTAGGCGAAGAATTAGCAGAGTTCCCTGCAGAAACTGCCCATGGTTCTTTAGCAAATTACGTTTCTAATCCAGAAGTAGAGCATTTCCAACCTATGAATATTAACTTTGGACTCATTCCGCCTTTGGCAGTGCGTATTCGCAAGAAGAAAGAAAAAAATCCTTTGATTGCCGCAAGAGCTCTTGAAAAGCTAGGAGAATTCAAAGAGAATTATCATATTTGAAGGAATTTTTCATAAAAAGTGAAAAATTAAAAAAATTTAAACAATAATACTTGACTTATCTCTATATCAGTATTAGTCTATTCTTAAGTAGATTAGTACTGATATTTTTATGAGGTTATGAAACATGAGAAATGAAGAGCAAAAATTAGCAGAGCGCTTCTTTAATTACCTTGAGGTAGAAAAGAATTCATCTCCTTTGACAATAACAAATTATCAAAAAGATATGCGCGCATTTGATGCTTTTCTTGTTTCTCGTAGTGGTGATAATGCCTCTTGGCTTAATATCGATGCGCTAACGGTTCGAGCATACCTGGCGGATTTGAATAAGAAAAAATACGCTCGCAAAACTATTGCTAGGCGTATTAGTTCCTTACGTTCTTTCTATAAGTTCTTGGTTAGAGAGAATGTGCTGGAGAATAGTCCGCTGCAAAGGGTGAGAACTCCCAAACTTGAGAAAAAACTACCGACATTCTTGGACGAAATGGAAATCAGCGAGCTTTTAACATCTCCTGATGATAGTCTTCTCGGTAAGAGGGATAGAGCTATTTTGGAAATGCTTTACGCAACGGGCTGTCGTGTTTCCGAGTTGGTTGGTTTGACAATCAATCGTATCGATTTAGGTAATCGCTTTGTTATCCTTTTAGGAAAGGGCAATAAAGAAAGAGTAGTTCCCATTGGTCATACCTGCGTAAAAGTTATTAGAGACTATTTACCGGCCAGAGCTGAGCTTATGAATAAGTACGGCGTTGATGAGCATGAACATATTTACATCAATAGTAGGGGCGGAGCTTTAACGGATCGTAGTGTGCGTAGAGTTCTAGACAAATATATAAAAGCTTTAGCGATACATAAAAATATAAGTCCTCATACCATAAGGCATACTTTTGCTACTCATTTATTGGAGCATGGCGCTGATTTGCGTGCTGTTCAAGAGTTGTTAGGTCATGAAAATTTATCTACAACTCAGATTTACACTCATGTAACTACAGAAAGAATTGCAGAAGTATATAGAGAAAATCATCCGCGAGCATAAAAAGGAGTAATGTCAATGTCAACTGTATTAGAAAGAATGAAGAAAATTAATATTCCGTTTTTTAAATCCGATATTATGGATTACAACGAATTAGCTAAATTATTAGCTGAAGTTGTAGATGCAAATATTTATATTTTAAGATGCGACGGAAATGTCCTGGGTACATGCACGCTTCCTAGCATGGAATGTGAACATATGGAGTCTTTAATATCTAGACGTGAAGAAGAAAAGACTATGGAATATTTCAGGTTTTCCCCTGTCAGAGACGCTGTGATTAATTTGCACTATACTGACGAAATTTGTGTTGTAGATAAAACTACTAAATGCAACAAGGGTGAAAGAGTTCGCTGCATGTGGCCAATCTACGTTCATGGCGAATATCGTGGTGTTTTCGTTGTAACACGTATGGGTAGTGAAGACTTTAGCGAAGATGACATTATCGTTTGTGAACATGCGATTACCTGCGTTAGCCTTGTTGCAATGCATGTAACTGAAAAAGAAGAAGCAGAAGCTGAACGTAAACGTCAAATGGTTCGTATGGGTTTTGACACACTTTCTTATTCTGAGATGGAAGCCATTGGCCATGTCTTGATGTCTATGGATAGAAAAGAAGGTTTGCTGGTTGCTTCTAAAATTGCTGACGAAGCAGGTATTACTCGTAGTGTAATTGTAAATGCGCTTCGTAAGCTTGAATCAGCTGGACTTATTGCAACTCGTTCTTTGGGTATGAAAGGTACTTTTATTAAAGTTAAAAATGAGTTTATTTTTGACGAACTGAAAGTAACAAAATAAGTTTTGTTTTAGGCATTGTTGAAAAACTGAAAAAATTTCAAAAATGTTAATAATTTTACATAAAAAATGTCAATGAAGCGTGTTGTTTTATTGACATTTTTTTGTGTACTTAATATAATATAGTGTAACATAAAATTGTCAGGTAGAGGAGCGGAACGCAAGAGTAGTTTGTGGAGTGGCAGCGAGGAAGCAAGCGAAAGGGCTAACGCCGAAGTTTAGAGTCAGGCATGGCTTTAAGCTGGTCCCTTTGTAAATAGCAAATGGACTGTCGTTACATTTGTAGCGGAGCGCTATCACAGCTTTTGAAAATTTTTATTTTTGTAAATGACAGGGGTTGGAGATAGTACTTCAACCTCTGATTTTGTGTGTAAATTTGTTTTAAAT
>JAKSOJ010000059.1 GCA_024405645.1 Phascolarctobacterium sp.
TATTATGTCAAAAAAAGCAAATGATGATGTTCAAAACAAAGCGCAAAATGCCTTGGATGAACATCGTAAACAAGGTGGAAATAAGCAGATTTTTATTTGGTTAGGAGCATTAGTTTTAGGTGGCGTTTTAGGCGCACTTGGTAATGCTGGTCTCAACGAATTTTTTAATTTTATTGCAACAGTATTCACTCGCTTATTCCAATTTATCGCGGTTCCCACAATTGGGTTAGCCGTAATTACAACTTTGGCATCTTTGGGTGCTGAAAAAGACACAGGTCGTATTTTTGGCCGCACTATTACCTACACATTGCTCACTACTATTGCAGCTTCTGCTGTAGCAATGGTTTTGTATATGGTTGTTGCTCCTGGCAATCTTCCTGCGGATATTGTTGGTGCTGCTGTTAAAGATGTGCCTAAAAACTTGGGAAAATTGTCCTATTATGATCATTTCCTGTCCATCGTTCCTAATAATGTTTTGAATCCCTTCCTACAAGGCAATGTGCTTTCTGTTTTGTTCATTGCTGGTAGTGTGGGTATGTCCTTGGCTTTTATGCCTAAAACGGAAAACCATGCAGCTTTGATGAAGGTCATTCTTGGTGCTCAAGAACTGCTCTTTACCTTAATTCGTGGCTTGATGTTTGCTTTGCCTGTTGGTATCGTTGCTTTTGCAGGTCAACTTTCTGCACAAATCGAAGCTGGCGTTATTGTTGGTTCTTTGGGTCAATATATGCTGGTTGTTATGGGCGGCAATTTCATTCAAATCTTTATCGTACTGCCTTTGTTCTTGCTGGCTCGTGGTCTCAATCCTGTCAAAGTATTCAAGGAAATGTCTCCTGCTTTAGCAGTAGCATTGTTTACCAAGAGTTCTGCTGCAACCTTGCCTGTAACCTTGGCTTCTGCAGAGCAAAACGTTAAAGTCAATCCTAAAGTTTCTCGTTTTGTTCTCCCCATTTGTACCACCATCAATATGAATGGCTGTGCAGCTTTCATTTTGGTAACATCTTTGTTCGTTCTGCAAAATTCAGGTTTTGAAATGACTATGGGTACCATGATTACCTGGCTTGCAATCTCCGTTATTGCTGCTGTTGGTAATGCTGGCGTTCCTATGGGGTGCTATTTCCTGACCTTGTCCTTGGTTTCCTCCATGGGTGCTCCTGTAGGCGTAATGGGTATTATCCTTCCCATCTATGCTGTTATCGATATGATTGAAACTGCAGAAAATGTTTGGTCTGACTCCTGCGTTTGCGCAATGACTGATCATGATCTTAAAGGAACATTGGATTAAACTTTAAAAATTCTCAATATAAATCCCCTGACTTCGCTCTTGAGGTCAGGGTGTTTTTTTGTCTTAAAATCCATATTTACAAAGCTAGTATAATATTTGTTGGCTGATGGGTATTAGCCTAATTAGGCCAAAATCTGCTATAATTAATACAAGGTAAATCATTCTATAGATTGGAGCTACCATCATGGCTACACAAAGCGCAACTAAAGAACGTACAAAAGCAAGAGTAAAAGAGCCCAAGCAATTTAATGTTATAATGCATAATGACGATTTTACCACTATGGAATTCGTTGTTAGTATTCTTATTGATATTTTCCATAAAGATGAAGTTACTGCAGAAGCAATAATGTTAGGCGTGCATAATAATGGTAAAGCAGTTGTTGGCAAATACCCTTATGATATAGCTGTTACTAGGGTTAACACTGCTTTGTCTAGAGCTAAAGCAGAAGGCTTTCCTTTTAGAATGACAGTGGAGGAGGCTTAGTATGAAATTTTCTGATGAAGCATATCTTGCTATACAAGGTGCTGCAGATTATGCTAAAAACCATAAATATGAATTCATAACTCCTGAAACCATTCTGTTGATGCTTTCTAATATGATTACATTTTCAACAGCATTTTCCGAATGTGGTGGCAATACATTAACTTTAATAAAAGAACTTGAAGGGTATATGGAAGAATATGTTGATAAATGTGACCATGAACCAGAGTTCTCAGTAAGCACTAATGAAATGTTTAATACAGCAGCAAATAGTGCGTTTAATAGTCATGCCAAAGAAATTTGCATAAGACATTTGGTACATGCTATGTGGCAGTTGGACAATTGCTACGCAGTCTATTTCATCGAAAAACAGGATATTGCTGAAATTTCTCTCTTGCAGATGCTTGCCGATTTAGAAATGGAGATTCCAGATGATGTTTTAGACGATGGAGAAAGTGTTGGGGAAATTTCTATAAACACCGAAGAAAGTAATGCATCTGAAATGTATGCTCCGTGCTTAAACGATATTCTTAAAGACGTAAATCCTCTTATCGGTCGAGAAAATGAATTAGAGCGTACAATTCAGGTGCTCTGTCGCAAGGATAAAAATAATCCTCTGCACATAGGTGAGCCCGGCGTGGGCAAAACGGCTATTACCCATGGCTTAGTTCAGCTTTTGCAACAAAATAAGGTTCCTGCACCGTTAAAAGGAGCGAAAGTATTTGCCTTGGACCTTGGTTCTATTTTGGCTGGCACGCAGTACCGTGGTGATTTCGAGAAGCGACTAAAAAAACTTCTTGCTGCAATCAGCAAAGAAGAAAAGCCCATTATCTATATTGACGAGATTCATAATCTGTGTGGGGCAGGAGCAACTGGAGAAGGTTCTTTTGACGCTTCAAATATGCTTAAATATTACCTTGCTGACGGAAAAATCCGCTTTATTGGTGCAACGACTTTTGAAGAATATAAAAAGCATTTTGAAAAGAATAAAAGTCTTGTTCGTAGGTTTCAAAATATTGAGATTAAGGAGCCTAGCGAGGACGAGACCATTGCTATCTTAAACGGATTAAAAAACAGGTATGAAAAATATCACGGTGTAAAATATAATAAAGGCGTTATTGAATATGCAGTTGCTATGAGCACAAAACTTATTCATGAACGTTTTTTACCAGATAAGGCTATTGATCTTATTGATGAGGCAGGTGCTTATCGCAAGCTTCATCCAGTTGATAAAAAAGTTCAAACTGTTGATAAAGCAGTTATTAACGAAATTCTAACAAAAATATGTAGAGTTCCTGTTGAGACCGTAAATACTCAAGATATCAGTAGTCTTGCTACATTAGAAAAACGTCTGAAAAGTAAGGTTTTTGGTCAAAATGAGGCCATAGCACAGGTTGTTAATGCAGTTAAATTTTCCAAGGCTGGACTTTTAGATGAGAATAAGCCCTTGGCAAGCCTCTTGTTCGTTGGACCTACAGGCGTTGGTAAAACAGAAATTGCAAAATCTCTTGCGGAAGAGCTAGGAATAAAGCTGCTTCGCTTTGATATGAGTGAGTATGGTGAAAAACATGCAGTTGCAAAGCTTATTGGCGCTCCAGCAGGCTATGTAGGGTACGACGAAGGAGGACTTTTAACTGAAGCTGTTCGCAAGAATCCTTCTGCAGTACTACTTTTAGATGAAATAGAAAAAGCTCACGCAGATATTTACAATATTCTTTTACAGGTTATGGACTATGCAACACTGACAGATAATCAAGGTCGCAAGGCTGATTTTCGCAATATTATCCTTATTATGACGTCTAATGCTGGCGCAAGCAGGCTAGGCAAGTCCGGTATTGGATTCCAAAATGAATCCTTCAATCAAAGTGTAATCAAGGAAGAAATCAATCGTGTATTCCAACCTGAATTTAGAAATCGCTTAAATAAAATTGTTGTTTTCAATGGCATGGATGAAGCTATGTCGAAGCTTATTGTTGAAAAGAAACTTGGCGAATTATCTAGTCAATTGTTACAAAAGAAAATTACTTTTTCTGCTGATGTGTCCGCAATAGATCTGGTAAGAGAGAAGGGTATCAGTCAAGAATTTGGTGCACGTGAAGTTGATCGAGTAATTCGAAATGAAATCAAGCCACTTTTTGTTGATGAAATTCTTTTTGGAAAACTCAAAAAAGGTGGTAGCCTCATTCTTTCTGCGCAAAATAATGCGTTTATCATAACCATCGCCAAGAGGTAATTGTTGAAAGGATATTATTATGCCTGTTTTCGAATTAGATAATGAAAATATATCTTTTCCTAATCCTGATCTAGCTGAGGAAGATGGCTTGTTGGCAATTGGCGGTGATTTATCGGTAGATAGATTGGTTTTTGCTTATAGTAATGGCATTTTCCCTTGGTTTAATCCAGACGATCCCATTCTTTGGTGGTGTCCCAAAGAGCGATTTATAATTAGGCCTTCTGAAATCCATATATCAAAATCCATGCATAAGTTTTTTAAAAAACATGAAATAGGTATCGAACTCGATAGAGATTTTCAAGATACAATGCATAGATGTAGAACGAAAAGAGAGTTTCGAGAAGGGACTTGGATTACGGACGACATGGAAACCGCTTATTACAATCTCTATTTGAATGGCTTTGCCCACAGTATCGAGGCTTATGTTGACGGAGAACTAGCAGGCGGACTTTATGGAGTATGTATAGGTAGATGTTTCTTTGGGGAAAGTATGTTTTCTGATATGCCCAATGGATCTAAAATTGCCCTTATTTTATTAGCAGAATTGTTGGAAGCTAATAATTTTGTAATGATAGACTGTCAATTCCATACACCTCATCTGGAAAGCATGGGTGGTGTAGCTATTAGTTACGATGAATATTGTAAGCTTTTAGAAGATGGATTAAACTTTTGAAAATTACCTTGATTGTAGATAGATTGGAGGCAAACTATGGAGATTAATCAAGTTTTAGAAAATTTACGCAAGAATCGTTACGAAGCAAGCTATTTCGCTACTGGTAAAGAGGCTTTGGAATATTTGAATTCTAAAATTGATGGTAAGCTTGTGGGAATTGGCGATTCTATGACACTATATGGCTTAGGACTTTATGACGCATTATGTACTCACAATACTGTTTTTGATGTGCAGCATACTCCTAATGGAACTTTGGATGAGTTTTGGGAATACTCTAAGAAAACTTTCTTTACAGATATATTTTTGACTTCGCTGAATGCTCTTACAGAGGATGGTATTTTAGTAAATATGGATGGGGCTGGTAATAGAGTTGCTGCTTCTCTTTATGGGCATGAAAAGGTATATTACGTAGTTGGCATTAACAAGATTTGTCCCAATCTTGAGCAAGCCATTTGGAGAGTACGCAATGTTGCAGCACCTAAAAATGCAATGCGCAAGAAAATGAAAACACCTTGTGCCATTAAAGGTGATCGTTGTTATGATTGCGATAGTCCTGCAAGAATCTGTAATGCTCTCGTTATAGAGTATAAGAAAATGATACATATGAAGGCCGAAATCGTCATTATTGGCGAAGAATTAGGTTTATAACGTTTTTGACACCCTGACTCAATATGAAGTCAGGGTTTTTGTACATAAAAATAGTTTAGTGGTCTAAATGCAATAATATCTACCAATAAGAATTAATTATTGTTATAATAGGGTTAAGTAAACTTAAAATAGAAAAGGAGTTTTCTAAAATGCTCGAGATAGATGGAAAAATTTGTGAGGAAGGTCAAAAACTGCAAGTTTTGTTTAAACCCTATGATATGCCTATAGAATTACCTGCGACTATTATTTGTGGTAAAAATCCTGGTATGAACCTTTTGATTACAACTCAAATTCATTCTGGTGAATACAATGGTTCTGTTGCATCTATAAGAATAGCTAAAGATATTGATCCCGAAAAGCTTACAGGCAATGTTATTATTTTCCATTGTGTTAATGCTACTGGCTTTTGGCAAAGAAAGAGACGTTATGTTCCTGAGGATATGGCTAATTTAAATTCTAATTTCCCTGGAAATAAGCGTGGAACTGTAGGAAATAAAATTGCTGCTTGGTTTGTAGAAAAGGTTTTCCCACAAGTAGATTTTATTCTAGATTTACATGGTGGTAAGGATAATGATATTTTGGAATCCTGTTTATTCTACCCACGTGCTAAAGCAGTTAACAAAGTAGCCTTTGATGCTGCAAAATGTTTGAATGTCAAATATTTGCTAGCTTCTTCCAATTGTGTTGGTCTATATGGGTACGCAGCTAACCATATGAATATTCCGGGCTTATTGGTGGAAAGAGGCTATGGTTGCGTTCAACGCGAGGAATGGATTAAGGGACATATGGATTGCATATATCTTTTGATGGAACATTTTGGTATGTACGCTTTACCTTATGCAATTCCTCATGAAGAACCTGTTAACTATAGTTGTTCGGATTACATCACATTTGAAAAACGAGGAGTTTGGAATCCTAATATTGCTATCAACCAAAAGGTGAAAAAAGGCGAAGTGTTAGGAACGCTTACTGATTTCTTTGGCAATGAAATTCAGAAGGTGTGCGCAGAACACGATGGTACTATTATTTACTTTATCGCTGGGTTATGTATGCTGGAGGGTGATGAAGCTATTGCTATTGGTGTTGATGAATGTTAAGTGGAGAAAAATGAATGGAAACATATTTAGATAGTGAACAAATCATAGCACGTTTTAAAAGCTATGTGGAAATAGAGACAACCTCTGCGGAGGATTTGGACTCTTACCCTAGCTCTGCTAAGGAGTGGGATTTGGCTCGTAAACTGGAACAAGAATTACAGGCTTTAGGCCTTGTTGATGTTGAAATTACTGAGTATTGTAACGTGTTGGCAACTTTGCCTGCTAATGGAGTTGCGGCTCCTATATTTGGTCTGATTGCGCACATGGATACTAGCTGTGAGGCTAGTGGTGCAAACGTTAAAATGCAAATTCACAAGAATTCTAACGGAAACACATTGCTTTTGAGCGAAGGCAATGAATTGAATCCTAAGGATTTTCCTGAACTGTTAAACTATGTTGGGCAGGATATCATCACGTCAGATGGAACTACACTTTTAGGTGCGGATGATAAAGCTGGTATTACGGCTATTATCAGTGCTTGTGAGTATCTGTTAAATCATCCGGAAATAAAGCATGGAGAGGTTCGCCTTTGCTTTACTCCTGATGAAGAAATAGGTCGCGGTACCGAACATTTTCCTTTTGACAAATTTCCTGTGGAATTTGCCTATACAATTGACGGCGGCGAAATTGGTGAGTTAAACTATGAAACCTTTAACGCATGCAATGCTCATATTGTTTTTCATGGTGTGAATGTGCATCCTGGTTCTGCTAAAAATAAGATGGTTAATGCGATTAGCATAGCATC